>SLQH01000197.1 GCA_007131555.1 Planctomycetota bacterium
ACTTCGTGGAAAAACCCAAAGACCCACGTGTATTGGATGCTTACAATAGCCGTCAGTTTATCAAACAGTATTATCCGAACCTGGATAAGTCGATGGAATATGTGGCTTCAACCGGAATTTATCTTTTCAACCGCGGCTCCATTCATAATTTGCTGGACAATGCATTCACAGATTTTGGCAAAGAAGTGATTCCCAATGCTATCAAGACAAAAAAAGTGGCCGGATATCTGTATAATGGTTATTGGGAAGATGTGGGTCGAATACAAACGTTTTTAAAGGCCAACCTTGATTTTGCTGTTTTCAATCCCCAATTTGACTTTTACCAAAACCCGATTTATACCCACGCCCGCTATTTGCCGGCTTCAAAGATTGACGGCTGCAGTATCAATCAAACGTTAATCTCCGAAGGATCAATTATCACTGATGCCCGGATCAACCGCTCTATTATCGGAGTAAGAAGTGTTGTGCACCGCGGAGCAGAGGTTGAAGGTTCCATGATTATGGGATCGGATTATTATGAAAAAGAACAGGACATGAAGCGGAATAAAGAGAACAATCTTATACCAATCGGCATTGGGGAAAACACTATCATTAAAAATGCCATTATTGACAAAAATGCCCGTATAGGTAAAAATTGCAGTGTTACCAATAGTTTACAGCTTGATCATATAGACAACGAAAACTACCATATCCGGGACAGTATCGTGATCATACCAAAAAATGCCATGCTGCCGGATAACACGGTTATTTAGTAGTAATATGCTGCATACAGGCTCAGCCCGTTCACATTAAGCAGTATGTGCGAGAGTTCATGCAGCAGGCTGAAAATTTGCCTGGTTTTGGTGGTTGAGTTGTTCAGGTAAATGATTGGAAACTGCTCATCTTTAAGACAGATTCCCGAAATATCCTTTTGCTTAAAAGAGGCCTTGAAAACAAAAACACCTGCATCTTCAATGACCTGTCTCCAGTGCTTTAGCGCTGCATCCTCGTCTCGCCAGGCAATTTGCTTTTCCAGGGGAATTTCAAGATACTGCCGGATAAGAACAGCCTGTTTTTGCGTATTTACCGATAAATCAATCTGAAAATCAGACCAAATGTGCTTCTTTGCATTGTTATTATTGCCGTACAATTTTTTAAGTACAAGCTGGTATGCGTGAGCATGGCGAATGTGAAAATAAGTGTCGGGTGCAAGTTGCCCAAAATCAAAATCCGGCAAGGTTCTGAATTCTTTCCTGGGGATGCTTTCTTCGGGTGGTGCAGGGAGAAAAAATATAGCCAGCGGGCGCTTGTAAACCAAATACGCAAGCTTTTCAAGTTGAGAATACGTGGGTGCAGAAAGCCCCTCTTCCCAGGATGCAATTTCCTGTTCAGTACGCTTGAGTCTGGTAGAAACCTCTACGATAGAAAGCCCGGCAGTCTTACGCGCCCACCGCAGAATTTCCGGCTTAATGCTGCTAATCCCACTGTTTTTCATATCTATACCTCAAATACAGCCTGTCTAATCATAGATTAGTATTATTTACTATTTTTTGCAAACTTTTTGTAGCCCCTCGCCGAGCAGCAGCGCATTGTGGCCAGATTGGATGAGCTTATGGCACTGTGTGATGCATTGCAGGAAGCCCTCCACAGTGCCGGGGGCGAGTTTCGGGAGGTGCCGTTTACTTTAAACGAGTAGAAGTCCTTCAACTTTTTTGAAATGGGTGTCAAGGGTTAGTATTCCGGCTCCAGTTTCCAGACATTGGGCCGCCAGCCATATATCATTTACAGGGATTGGTCTGCCTTTTTTGCGCAAGGCTGCTTTTATTGACGCGAATCTTTCAGCAGTTTCTAAGGTTATTGGCAGTACTATTGTTTTGCCTGCCTTTTCAATAAAGTCCTTAAGAATACTGCGGTTTATTTGCTCTTTTCTGCCGCTTTTAAAACCTGCAAGCAATTCACCAGCAACCACCACTGAAAGATAGACTATTGCGGCCTTTTCAAGATGCTGCGCAATTATTTCATTACCACGCATGAGGGCAGAGTAGGCATTGGTGTCAATGAGAATTTTCATTATATCCAGTCCGCTTCATCAATAGCATTAAAATCTTTTACAGCTTCGTCAAACTCATTTGCTTCTGACTCATCCCATCTGCCGAGAAACTGGCGGTATCCATGTTTTGAAGCCGTGGAATGCCCGGGGTCTATATGTAAAGACCGGCAGAGGAGCTGCTTTATTGTGGCATTGAGACTTTCTCCGTTCTCTTTTGCCATGGCCTCTATCTTTTCAGCCAGAAGATCATCAAGTTTGTGTATGGTAATAGATTTCATACTCTGCCTCCTGAATCATTTGAATGGTTCGTAATCATTATAATGAACCATTCCGGGAATGTCAATACCATTGCCGGGAATTTCTTTGAAATGGCAATACAGTGGCGGTAGAGGCGGCATACTGCATCTGCCGGGTTAAGTGAAGTCTCATCGGCTTCCGGTATCCGTGCCTGCGCCGCCGCTATATTCCTATGTATATTCAACATCTATATTCAACATCTTGCAAAACTATAAAGAATCGCCTATTATTAGTGTGTACGGTGAAGGAGGGCGGGAGTTCCTATTTTTTTAAGGGAAAGAAAATAGCGCTTTGTATCATTCACCGCAAGGATAACCAATGGAATCAGGCCTGATCGTCGGGTATTTCAATGAGCGCCAGGAAGCCCTGCACGCGGGCAAGCTGTTGCG
>SLQH01000225.1 GCA_007131555.1 Planctomycetota bacterium
CACTAGGAGCCTGTAAGGAATAGACTGACACGTTGCTTGGCGTGGCCTGTGGTCACGCAAACAACATCACACGAAACACCTGATATGTCCCAGGCGCTATCAACGCACAGTCCCCACTCGGAGCACCGGGCCTTGGCCCGTGTGCATTGGCGGGCGATGATCCTTGAAAGCGACATAGGCCGGAGCGTCGCCTTCATCGCCGTACTCCGCTTGCGATCTTTATCGCCGCACATGACCATGAGTCGCGGCGTCTGCGATCCGTAGCACAGGCGCCATGCCGCCGATCAAGCCAGCGCTGGAAGATAACATGGGGACCGCGCGTAGGCACGCGGGCCAAGGCCCGGTGCTCCGTGATGGATTTGCGGTGGACAGTGGTCACTGGCCAATGGAATTGCACTAAGAATCACATGATTTCTTGGGACTTCGGACACTGACGCATTTTCGGTCATGCCTATGGAATGCGTCATCAGATGTTACCACAGAAGAAGATTCCGATGACAGAGAACGAAATACCTTAAGACCACGGTCAGATGCATAACGGCACTCGAAGGTCGCTGTCCGCAATTCATGCATGATGCAGAGAGGCGGTGCTCATATTTTTGAACTACGAATCTCGCGAATCACGCGAATAAAAACCACAGCAATACACATTTCATGTTCATCTCTTCAATTCGCGAGGTTCGTAGTTGAAATATGCCTTTGAAAACCTGCGAATGAGAACGGTGTCCGTCATAGAATGGAAGATCACGGCCTGACCATTTCTTCAGCAGATCCTGAGTGCAATTCCATTGCCTATCCGACAGCCTTTCAACAACCAGAAACGGTCGCTTCATCTTCCATGCCCAGCACGACATAATCACGCAGACGGTCGATGTCGAGGCCGGTCAGGCGGCAGCCCTCGCCCAGCAGGGGCACAGCCAGGGCCGGCAGGGCCACCAACGACATCATCGGGAAGACCTTGCGCAGGGTGGTCAGACAGGAGGCTCCGGCAAAGCCCTGGATGCGGCCCGACTGGACCAGGGTGAGGACACTGGCCGTGCCTTCACTGATCAGCACCATGTAGCCCAGGCCCTCGGCCCAGGTCTTCAGCTCGCCCAACGGGCAGCGACCGCAGACCTGGCAGAGCAGGCCCCAGGCATCAGCCTGGGCCGGACAGCAATCAGGATCGCGCAGGCACTGTGGCAGCAGCAGCAGGCGCTTGTCGACCGGGATGGCGGCAAAATCCTCACGCCAGCTCTCGCTGTTGATGATCACCATCATCCAGTCACGCCAGGTGGCAGGAGCCCCGGCCGCATCCAGCAGCCGCCGGGCCAGGGCCGCCAGTTCACCCTGGCTGAGCTGCCCGCGCTGGTCCTCGGCCGCCACCAGGGCCCGCGCCGCGGCATGCAGCTGATCGCGCCTGGCGCGATCCTGGGGGATGGCATCAGCGCAGCCGGCACACGCGGTCATGGCGGATCCTGGGGCCGCAGAGCCCGCAACTGGGACGGATCGAGATCGGCCACCACACTGCGCGGTACGCCGAGGCGGTCGAGCAGCAGCAGCGGATCGTCCTCGCAGGGACAGGGCTCGCCCGGCGGCAGGTCGCGGGCGAAACGGGGTCGGGGACCGCCGGCAGCACTGCGTTGGCGCAACAATGAGCAGACATCGCCACCGGCCAGGGCCTGCAGATCAACCCCATGCTCACCCTCGGCCACGGCATCGCCGTTGATCGGCCGCTCGCCATGACGGGGGAAGATGATGGCCAGCTGGGGGCAGACCCGGGCGCAGGCCGGGCAGCGGTCCTTGCACTGATGGGGTTGGGCGACCCGGACCCGACCGGCTTCATCACGGTCATAGACCCCGAAGATGCAGAACTGCCGGCACTGGTCGCAATCGGTGCAACGTTCCCGGTCGATGACCGGAAACCAGGCCGTCCAGCCTGGGGGCAGGTCGGCCGGCGGCGGCGCGACCGGCCCGATCACTGGCGACCCGGCCGAAGACCCGGACCGGGGTGCCGCCAGCAGAGCCTGGCCGTCTTCACCGCAGCGCAGGTTGGCCCACAAAGCCGGGCCCGGATCCTGTCCGGCCTGGGCGAACAAGGCCTGGACGGCACGCGGGAAGCAGGCCCCGATGCGCAGGTCGGCCGCCGCCGCACACCGGGCCAGCAGGGGATCGGCGCGCGCCGCCAGATGACAGAGGTCATCGACCACCAGGACCGTCCAGCCCTGTTCGTCGGCCGCCGCCGCCACGGCCGTGACCGCCGCCTCCGGCACCAGGCCGGCCTGGACACAACGGCACAGCAGGACCACCGGAGCCTCAGGCATGACGCCCTCCTCGGCCCTGGCGATCGGCCCGGCCTCGGCTGTCAGGGTGGATCATGGGCATGACAGGCACTGTCGGCCTGACAGGCTCCAGGCAACCGGCGATTGCCCGGCGTTGACCGGCCATAGGGTGCAGGACCAGGAGCAGCCCATGACCACCACCACCTACAGCATCGACATCCCCATCCGTGACCAGGTCGATGTCCTGGTCTGCGGCGGCGGCCCGGCCGGAGTGGCGGCGGCCCTGGCGGCCGCTGGCCAGGGGGCCACGGTCCACATCATTGAGAACAGCAACTGCCTGGGCGGCATGGGGACCATCGGTCTGGTACCGGCCTTCATGCCCTTCACCGACGGCGTCAACTTCCTGGCCGGCGGCATCGGCCGCCTAGTGCTGGACCGCCTGGAGGCTGCCGGGGGGGTATGGCCCAGCGAACGGGGCACCACGGTGCCGATCAAGCCGGAGGTCCTCAAGCGGGTCTATGACGATCTGTGCGAAGAGGCCGGGGTCGCGGTCACCTTCCATGCCCGGGCCATCGACGTCCAGCGCCAAGCTGGCCGGATCGAGCGGGTGATCTGCGCCGCCAAGTCGGGCCTGTTCGCCATCGCCGCCAAGGCCGTGGTCGACGGCACCGGCGATGGCGACATCTGCGCCCACGCCGGGGCCCCCTTCGACCTCGGCGACGAGCATGGGGCGATGATGCCCACCACCCTGTGCAGCATCTGGGCCGAGGTCGACTGGCAGGCCTACGAAGCCGCCGGCAGCCCCAGCGTCGAGGGCCGTATCGAAGAGGCCCTGGCCGACGGGGTGCTCAGCGTCGAAGACCGCCACCTGCCCGGCATGTGGCCGACCGCCGCCCGCATCGGCGGCGGCAACGTCGGCCACTGCTTCGCCTGCGACGGTACCGACGAACGGTCGCTGACCGCCGCCTACATCTGGGGCCGCCGGTCGATGCGGGAGTACGAACAGTACTACCGCCGCTACATCCCCGGCCACGAGCAGGTCGAACTGGTGGCCACCGCCGCCCTGATGGGGGTGCGCGAGACCCGCCGCATCCGGGGCGACTACCAGCTCAACAGCGCCGACTTCCGTCCTGACTCCTCGTTCCCGGATGAGATCGGCCGCTTCAGCTACCCCATCGACATCCATCTGGCCAAGCCCGACAAGGCCAGCTTCGACGAGCACAAACGCCTGTTCACCGGCGGCCGCCTGGGCCGCGGCGAACATTACGGCATCCCCTACCGCATCCTCACCCCCCAGGGCCTGGACAACGTCCTGGTCGCCGGCCGCTGTGTCTCAACCGACAGGTCCATGCAGGCCTCGATCCGGGTCATGCCCGGCTGCTTCATCACCGGCCAGGCGGCCGGCATCGCCGCCGCCATGGTCGCCGCCGGCTGCCCCGACATCCGGGCCGTGGACATCACCGACCTCCAGGCCCGCCTGCGCCGCCTCGGCGCCTTCCTGCCCTGAACCGGCCCGGCCCACAATGGGCTGGCCTGTCGTCCGAGAGTCGGTAAGAAATAAGCTGACAGATCGCCGGGCGAGGCCCTTTCGGCCCCGGACTCGCCATTCACCACCGCCCATCACAAAGCCATCACGGAGCACCG
This sequence comes from Planctomycetota bacterium, assembly GCA_007131555.1. GTDB lineage: Bacteria > Planctomycetota > UBA11346 > UBA11346 > UBA11346 > SLQH01. The sequence goes on from SLQH01000225.1 coordinate 3,906, forward strand.
GGCCTTGGCCCGCGTGCCGACGCGTGGCTCCCATGTATTCGCCAAGTGTCATCCTGATCGGCAGCAGGCCCCTTGCACTACGGCTCGTAGACACCCAATGGAATTGTACTAAGAACCACATGATTTCTTGGGAGTTCGGACACTGACGCATTTTCGGTCATACCTATGGAATGCGTCATCAGATGTGACCACAGAAGAAGATTCCGATGACAGAGAACGAAATCCCTTAAGACCACGGTCAGATGCATAAGGGTACTCGGAGGTCGCTGTCCGCAATTGATGCATGATGTAGAGAGGCGGTGTTCAGATTTTTGAATCTACGAATCACGCTAATCACGCGAATGAAAACCACAGCAATACATATTTCATATTCATCTCTTCATTTCGCGAGATTCGTAGTTGAAATATGCCTTTGAAAACCTGCGAATGAGAACTGTGTCCGTCATGGAACGGAAGATCACTACCTGACCATTGCTTTAGCAGATCCTCAGCGCAATTCCATTGCGTAGACACCGCGCCTCGTGATCATAGCGCCGCCCCAGCCTCTACCGGCCTCAAGAATCATCGCCGCCAAGGACCGGTGTTCCAGGTAAAGGTGCATGCTTAAGAGCCGACATCGCCACCCTGCCCGGCCCGGAAGGCCCGGACCCGTTCCAGGGCCCGGCGCCAGTCGGGCGGGGTCTGGCCGAAACTGCGGGCGTCGCCCTCAATCGGCACCACGTCGCAGGTCTCCTGGTACCAGGTCAGGGTGCGTTCGCGCAGGGCCAGCAGGTCCTCACGATAGGCCGGATCATCGATGACATTGACCAGTTCATCAGGGTCGCACTCCAGATCATAGAGCTCGTCGCGCTCGTAGATGCGCCGGACGTATTTGCGGGTCGCGGTCCGGCACATGGTGGCCTTGCCATGGGCATCGCTGGTCTCATCGGTCTGGACGCTGTTGCGCGGCCAGTACAGCGAATCGCTGGGCACAGCATGGACCGATTGCAGCTCCATGGCCTGATATTCACCCCGCAGCCGCCCGCCCTCACAGAACACCGCATCGCGATGCCCCTCGGTCGCCCCCTGCAGGCAGGGTCGCAGGCTGCGACCGAAGTGCCAGTAGGACGGTTCGACCCCGGCCAGGTCATAGATCGTGGCCGGCACGTCGATCAGCTCCACCAGGCCATCACAGACCCGGGGCTGCACCCCCACGGCTGCCGGCGGCTTGATCACCAGCGGCACCCGGCTGATGCGATCCTCGAAGGAGTTCTGGCACTTCTCGACCAGACCGTAGTCACCGGTGTAGTCGCCATGATCGGAGAAGTTGAACAGGGCCGTCTCATCATAGATGCCGGCCTGCCTGAGGGCGGCCACGATCATGCCCCACTGATGGTCAAGGCGGGCGATCATGGCATAGTAGGTGGCCCGGACCTCACGCCACCAGGCGTCATCCCGCTCCTGCTGCCGCTGGCGCTGGTGGATGGCTCCCAGGATCGCGCTCTTCTGGGACCAGTCCGGCACCGGCGCCGGCGGCGGCAGGGCCTGGCGATCGATCATCGACAGCCACGGTTCTTCACAGGCATAGGGCGGATGCGGGAACTGCAAGGGCAGGAAGATGCACAAGGGCTGATCCTTGGGGCCATGGAGGATCTCATCGACCGCCCCCCGCACCATGTTCCAGTCATGATCATGCAGGTCCTCGCCCTCCGGCAGGTCGATACGACCATACTGGAAGGAATACCATTGCGACCCCTCGGGATCACCACGCCAGGCCCGTTCACCATGGGTATTGGGCCCGTTCCAGCGCTCGGGGCTATAGTAGACGTCAACGCTGCGCTCGACCCCATGCTGACCGGCCAGAAGATCGTTCTTGCCCCCCCACCACACCCGATAGCCGGCCCGCCGCAGCTCGTCGAGCAGCATCGGTTCATGAGGCTGGAGCATGTGGAACATGGTCCGATGGCCCAGGGTATGGGGATACAGACCGGTCATGAACGAGCAGCGCGATGGCGTACACACCGGATTCTGGCAGAAGGCCCAGCGGAAGGACACCGCATCCTCGCTGACGCTGCGGTCCAGATGCGGGGTCACCGCTCCCGAATCACCATGGCAGCCCATGACCCCGCCATACCACTGGTCAGGATTGAAGATGACGATGTGGGGCCGCGACTGGGACATGGTGCATCCTCCGCAGGAAGATGCTGCGAGGATATGGAGACGAGGCAAGGCCGGCCACATCAATGCCGGACGCCATGGATGAACCAGCCCCACACCAGGACACTCATTACAGGAGCTTCAGGATTTCGTGTTGGTTACAATCCGGCTCTGTTCGACGTGGACTGTGTCTGAAATGGTCTCACGCAGAGAGTGCAGAGAACGCCAAGGCCCTGCGGGCGGCACACCATTAGCCACCTGAAATCCTGAAGACCCATGTTCAACTGCTGATATCTGAATCTGAAGATGCGCGCACAGACCCTTTCCTTCCAATTCCTGGGTCACTGTGATCGACCCTGACCTCAACCTGCCAAGATGGCGCGATATGCGCCACAATCAAGGTCTACTGATCTCCGGTCACGCGAATGTCACGGGCATACAAATGCACTTGATCAATCCTGGCCTGGGCTTGATGCTGATCCCAATGAGCATAGACCCCGATCCCGGTTATCTGGGCCAGGCCTTCAGGACCGACATTGACGGTCTCTCCACTGCTGACCGAATCAATGTCGAGCTCCACCCATACGTCAATCGCAGCGAAATCCCAGCGTTGGCTATGCCAGTGATTGCGAGCGTAAATGCTCGTCATCTGCTGGGAGCGCAACCAACGACCGTCGGTCAGGCGCACCATGGGAGCAAACAAGACCGTTCCGTTACAGATCACGTCAATCTCAAGCGCTGCCGTGACCCCGGCAACATCCGCAACGATGGTGTCCAGATAGAGAGCGTTGCTGGAGCCGCGACGGACCCGGCCTGATGTCCTCATCAGACCATCAAGAGCAATGGCACCACGCCCAGAACCACGATGACCTTCCATCCGCCACCCTCGATCCTGGGTCGCCGCCTGCCATCTCCCCAAGTTGTTTTGGTCGAGGTCTGCAGGGTCATCGGCATCGCGCGGCGCAAAGTCCTCAATCACCAGACGCTGTCCCGCGTCCCAAGTGGTCGTCTGCCGCACCACCGAAGACGATGGCTTCAGATCATCAGCACCGGTACTCAAGACCCGCAGTTGGTAGCTTGTCCCCGGCTCAAGATCGCTCAACGCGACCTCTGTAGTATCTGCTGAAACGGTCCGCATGGTCGAAAAGGCCTGTTCCGGGTCAGTCCGCCCCTGGATCTGAAACTGGGTGGCGGTCGTAACACGATTCCACCAGCGCAGGGAAATCCTCTGTTCATCCTCCGCGCTGACCTCCAGCCCCTGAACCGGAGGAATCTGACCAGGAGGGCTCCATGAGCGGGCGTCTTCATCCACCAGCAGACGATCAGTCAGGCGATCATGGACGACATCAGTCCCGTCTATGCGCAGATGACGATGAGTGACATCGTGCTTGATCACCGCGATCTCAGAGCGCTCATCCTCACGAAGGCTGATCGCCACCAGCAGTTCCGCACTGTCGCCGTGATGCGCAAATGACACCAGGCCGTCCTCAGAACGCCAATGCGCTTCGGTCGGACTGACCAACCACGCCGTCAGGGCTCCCCCTTCGGGACTACGCACGATGAGCTGGGGGAGCGATCGATCATTGTCGATCACGATCTCCAAGCCCTCATCGACAATCGGCATCCCCCAGCGATAGTCATGGACCGCAAAGGCATCTATACGGTCATACAGGACCAATACCGCATCATTATCATCAGGATCAGAGAAATGGGCCAGCAGATGACGCTGATACTGATCAATGCCCAGATGGTGATAATGATCATGCCCATCGATCGTCACCCACGCCGTGGTCTCGTCCTGGTGGCGGTGGCTGACACGACCAAGATCACGCCGACTGCTAACACCACCATCAACCAACAACATGCTGTGCTGATGACCCGATCTATCCAGGCGAGGACCTCCCACCAGCATGCGCCCGTAGGCACACAGCGACCACTGGCCCAACTCCACCATCGCCCAGGCCTGAGGATGGAACGTGGTCTGACCATGGATATTGAGTTGGACATCACGCCCATCGCGCCATCGGCGACGGATATAATGGCGCCCCTTGTCGCCGCTGATCATCAGCGGCCAATGCCCTTCTGGACTGCTGGCATTGCCCGGCGGGTAAAACAACAGCGCCCATATGGCGGCTTGGCGAAACGGTTCAATGTCAGTAATATGTCCCCCCTGCCCAGGCCGCACCAATCCGAATGTGCGATCATACCACCAACGCACATAGGGCAGATCTTCAGGCGGAGTCACTGCCAGAAGCAGGCTGCCCCAGCCCTGATTTCCAGCGCCCATGCCGCCCACTCCGGAAAACAAGGTCAGATTGCGTCCCGCCAGACGATGACCACCGGGCACTGCGGCGGCAGAATGGCCATAAGCTGCCTTGAGATAGAGACGCTTACTCTCCCGATGCAGCAACTCAATCAGACGATCATCACCGGCATCGGCACTCGCAATAATAGCCGGCAGAAGGAACACCGAGCCATAGTCAGCATAGCCAATGCCTTCTTGCGTTGCCCCGATGCCATCAAATCCGCTAACGATATGACGCGAAAGCTCTGCTATCAGGAACTCGTAACGTTCGCTGCGGGCCTTCTGTTCACCGAGGGCAAGAATGGTGATCAGCTCGCTGCCGCGACACACCGCGACCCAGTTACTGACCCGTTGCGAGAACAGGTTGACATGGCGAAATTGCAGCCACATGTCCAACTTGCGATGGAGGGCCGAGCGCACGAAGGCTTGCTGTTCATCTGTCCAGGCCTCACGGCACCAAGCATACGCCAAGGCAAAACCAAGGCCGACAGTAGCACGCGACAGCCCATGCTGACCACTCTCCGGAAGGCGTCGATCAGGATCAGGATCGTCGTACACGGCGCGCAGGGTGCGATAGGCGAGATCGGCATGGCGCTGATCTTGTTCGAGACGATACAGGAAAGCCGCCGACTGGGCCAGATACGATCGCGCATAGTTCCAATTCTTCTCAGTGCGTTCAAAGCGATCCAGGTCTTCAGACGCCACCCGATCCCGCAGTGCTGCCACAACGACATGATGATGCGGAGAACCACGCTCCAGCTGATGACGGACATGGGCGATGCGCGCATCGGTTGCCAGAATACCAGCACAAGCAAGGCTTTGACCCGCGCCACGCTCACATCCCAACAGCATCATGACCAAGGACAGCTGCACCATCCAACACATGTCTTTACGCATAATCCGCCTATCTAGCAGGATGCTCCGGACATGACAGGACGTCAAGAAACGCCCATATCCACCATATCCCGGAAATCTGTAGGAGAAACTATTGACAACCACATGCAATTACTGACTGGCGGAGACGGCGTTGAGCCCTAACCAACCATGCCTGCCGGAGCAACGCATGAGACAACGACGAAGATGGGGGGCTACTACGGTTTTCAGGATGACATGTGACTCTCTGCCGCCGCCTGCCCGGCCACCAGACCGCTGGCTAGGCAGGCGTGGAGGAGGTGGCCGCCGCTGGGGGCCTCCCAGTCCAGCATCTCACCGGCCACCCAGACTCCAGGGCGGGCGTGCAGCTGCAGGCTGGGATCGACGGCACGCAAGCAGACTCCGCCGGCACTGGAGATGGCCTCGGCCAGGGGCCGCAGACCGCGCACCGGCAGGGGCAGGGCCTTGAGGGCCGTCGCCAGGGCCTGGGGATCATCACGCTGACTGCGATCTATACAGGCGTGGACCAGGGCCGAGACCGCCGGGCCCAGGCGCAGACGGCGCCGCAGATGGGTGGCCAGCGAACGCCGCCCGCGGTCAGCGGCCAGGCGCTGGGCCAGGGACGCGGCACCGCGGTCATGATCGATGTCCAGCAGCAACTGGGGCGCCGCCCCGGCATCGAGCAGGGTCCGCAGACGCGGCACCAGGCTGTAGACCGCGCCCCCCTCCAGGCCGTAGGTGCTCAGCACCAGATTGCCCCGCCCCAGCCATGGCCGCAGCCCATCGGGCTCATCACCGGCCACCCGCAGGGCGGCCCGGCGCAAGGGGCTGCCGGCATGGGCCGTCAGCAGGTCCGCCGGCAGGTCCAGCTCAACGCCGCAGTTGGCCGGACGCAGAGGCTGCACCCTGATGCCGGCCGCCGCCAGGATCGCCACCCAGCCGCCATCGCTGCCGGTGCGGGGCCAGGACCCGCCGCCCAGGGCCAGGACGGTCCGGGCCGGACGCAGGCCCAGCGGCCCGTCCGGCCCCTGGACGGCCAGACTGCCGTCCTCATGCCAGCCGGTCCAACGATGGCGGCAGCGCAGGTCGAGACCGGCCCGGCGCAGACGCTCCAACCAGGTCCGCAGCAGGCGCTTGGAGCCTCCATCGGCGCTCAACAGCCGGCCACCGTTGCCGACCACCAGATCCACCCCCAGGCGGGCACTCCAGTCGCGCAGGGCGGCCACCGGGAAACGCTCCAGCCAGGCGGCGCAGGGCTCGCTGGGATCATAGGCCCGTTCAGGATGCGGGCGCAGGCTGCCCAGGTTGCAGCCGCCGCGACCGGCGACCAGCAGCTTGCGGCCGCAGCAGGGTCCGGCCTCGATCAGCAGGACCCGATGACCGGCGGCCAGCAGGCATTCGGCCGCCATCAGCCCGGCCGGGCCACCACCCACCACCACGGCATCGGCGCTCATGGCCCCACGGCCTTTAGGCCCCGAACTGGTGCAAG
>SLQH01000360.1 GCA_007131555.1 Planctomycetota bacterium
GCTCAGCTGCGGGACATCAAGTCACATGTAGTCGTTCTTGATTATCGCCCCTCTATGCGCCAAGACAAGCAGACTCCTACTACGCAAAGACCCCGGCAATGCCGGGGTCTCGCGCAACAGCCCATGGGGCTTGTCAGAGGGCCAGATCAACGCTGAAAATAGTTGCGATTGTACTCGCCCACGGTCTCTTCTTCCTGGTATTGCTGAACGTCCATCCACAGGAAGACCATACCGATGATGATGGCGGCGAAGGTCATCAAGGTCAGGGCCATATAGGTCTTGTTGTTTTCTGGTTCCATCGTCATCTCCCTCGACGCAGGTGATCAGAACAGGCGGTTCTGGGCGAGATCGCCCTGACGGATGGGCGTACCTTCGCGGTTCCAGGAATCAGTAATCACCCGGCAGGCCACCATGTCATCCAGGACCCGTACCACACGGACCTTGACGATGTATTCATTGCCACGATAGATGATGAACTCCATGCCTTCCATGTTGTCCTGCATCTCATCCTGGCGCACGGTCAGCATGACCAGATCCTGCTGACCCTGGGGATTCTCGCGCACCGCCGCCACCAGGCCGCGCACGACCTCAGGACCGCGGATGGTATCGCTGGTGATGTTGTCATAGATATCGGCATGTCGGGTCCGCAGCAGGGCCAACCAGGCATCCTTGCGCTGCGTCTGGCGCTCCATGTCCTGGAGATGGGTTTCCAGGCGATGCTTGGCGGTCTGGGCGTTGTTGAGATCATCCTCAACCTCAGCCAGCTTGACGTTGAGCTGGAAGGCCACTGCCCGCGATACCTGGGCAATGTGATTGAGTTCTGCGGCCCGGTCACGAGCAATCTGCAAGGAACGCTGGAGACTGTCGATCTGGCGGTTGTTGGCCTGGATCTGGATTTCCTTGCTGTTGACCTCATTACGGGCATTGGTCAAACGCACGTCCATCTCGGTGGCCTGTTGCTTGAGCTGCTCGATCTCCGCCGTGGCCAAGCGATACTCGGCATCAATACGATCACGAGCCGTCTCAGCATGGGTCTGGGCAAAGGAATGCTCGCTGATCCTGTCGCGAACAAAGTTCAACTGCTCGGCGAGCTTCTGGGTATCCTGGTGCCAGCGGCGCTTCCAGTGCTCGGTATAGGCGAATTGGGTCATGGCCGAATAAGCCAGGCCCAAGGCCAAGAGCATGTTGATGATGATGAAGACTTTGGTGATGGTGTTCATGACACGCGAACTCCCGCTAGCTGGGTTCTGTGATGACTATGCTGAGGTTGACTACTGGGCGGAGGCCCCTGGGGCCCGTACGTCAAAGCGACGCAGGCGCTGGAAATCCCACAAGGTCGGTTCCGGAGTGCCACGACCGTGGCCGATGGCGGCCGAGGCCGCTTCCCGCACCTCTCGTTCGGCGGCCACCAGGGCATCCTTGAGGATGGCGACCGATGCTGGGCGATTGGGATCAAGCAGACCGATGCAATAGAGGAATGCCGAGCGCAGCTCAGGCTTGCCGACCAGTTGCGCGGCCTGGGACTCATAGGTCTCGGTGACCCGGTCGATCCACTCTACGACCCCGGTCTGTCCCAAGGCCCGCAGGGTGGCAATACGGATGATGTCACTGCGATTGGCAACGGTAGCGGCCAGAGCCTCGGCGGCGTCGGCAATCGGGTACTGGCTGGTCACCGGATCAATGGCTCCCAAGGCCCGGGCGGCATTGAGGCTGATCTGCTCGCGCTGCTGGCGATTGAGATCCGGCAACTCATGATCACCCAAGGCGTTCTCAATCAGGCCGCGCATCTCGGTGCCGTTGTAGGGCCGCTGGACAAAACCATCGACCGAGCCTTCAAAAGCGTTCTTGATCTTGGCAGCCAATTCGGCGTTTTCGGGCACCGCCATGAAGATCGGTGCCTGAGCGGTGCGCGGATCATTGCGCAACACCTGAATCATGCCTTCTGGAGTCTGTTCCTCGACATCAATGACCACCCCATGTGGGTCGCGCAGACCCGGCTGCAGGGTACCAGAGATGATGATGGCATCCTTGATGGGGCTTTCGCTGATCCGGCTGCGGGCCTCAAAACCATCGGCCGCCGCAAAGGACAACAAGCCCTGGGCCTGGAGTTCGGACCGGGCGGCATTGCGATGCCGAAAATCCTCTTCCAGGACCAGAACGGCAATCATGCCCCATTCGCCAACCGCCTCGCTCAGCAAGGGGATGACCTTCTCAGCATTGAAGAAGCGCAACGACGGATCAAGGTGGGCCAGGGTGGCAGCAGCGTTGTAACGGATGCGCTTTTCGGGATGTTCCAGGGCGGCAACCAGAACCGTACCCGGCTTGCCGGCCATCAAGCCCTCTTCGCGAGTCGGCAGCAGGTCCTCGGCGGCGGCCAGCCAGCGGTCTTGTAGGAGTTCCATGAGGCGCACGGCGACATCATAGCGCTCAGAGACGATGCTCTGCTGGACAGCACGATAGAGTGCCGCCGGATCGATCATGCGCACGTTGTAGAGGATTTCAGCGAGGGCCTCATCACGCTGTTGCAGGGCCGCAAGCTCTTCTTCCGGCAGACGGGCCGGGACGGTGCGCTGTCTGGCCAACTGCAGGCGCATCTCGACCTCTTGCTTCTGAGCGCACAACACCGCCGCCAGCAATGGGGTATAAGCCGTGAACTCAGGATAATACTCGGCCCCATCAAACAGCAGTTGCTCAGCGATCAGCTCGTTCCAGGCATACTGTGGGACCTCGACATACTGGAGCTGCAGGCCTTCGTCGGGAGTTTCGAACCAACGCCACATCAGTGATTCGTTGGCGATCATCTCATCACGCACCTCATCGCCATCGCGGAAATAACGCATGGCCTCCTGGAAGTAGAGCTGCGGCCCATCGGCGATGTTGCTCATCCGCGAGCGGGCGGCGATGGCGGCAATGGTGTTGCGCAGGACCCGCTTGAGGACCTCGCTGGTGGCCGGGGCATTGACCATCTGCTGGAGCTTGGGCAGAGGACGGGGATCGGCAATATCACCGAGAATGGTGACAATGCTCGACACCATGGCCTCATCCTGGCCCTTGAGGGCCTCGGTCAGAGGGATGACAGCCCGATAGCCCATCCGTGACAGGACCATACGGCACCACACCCGGAAGTCTTCCTGACGTGAATCGCGCAGCCTGTCGACCAGGGATGGAATGGCGACCGGACCGACAGCAACCAGTTCATGGGTGGCCGCCAGACGCTCGCGTTCACTGCCACGCAGCTTGGTGATGAGCAGTTCGATGTAGCGTGGATCACGGCGCAGGGTGCGATGATAGTAACGGGCGGTGCGCAGGATGTCGCGCATCACATCGTTCAACTCAGCCCGTTCCTCCATGGCGATCATCATGCCGTCACCGGCAGCCCGGTAGAACTCGAAGACCAGTCGGGCCGGCGGATTCAACAACATGGCATCCTTGAAGCGCAGGGCTGCTTCGTCGAAACGGCCGGACTTGTACAGCCGCAATCCTTCCCCAAACAGTTCCCGCACCTGGTCCTCAGCCGGAGCGCTGGCATGCGGGTCGACCGGTTCGACGGCGACGATGCCACTGAGCATCGTCAACATCAGGCAGATTGCCAGCACGCTGCGCATGTGAGACCTCCATTCACCGGTGACACGCGACGACCGCTTGCAGGCACCGATATCACGCTGTTGGATGCATGACTTTCTCCATATTGTTCCGCCCCTCAACTGTCGACCGAAGGCCAGATCACAGGGTGTATGATGGACCGCAACAAAGACCATCTCCACGACTCGGACGTTGCGCCGTCACCACCAGTCGCACGATGCCTGAAAACCCCTTGCAGGATCAACCATGCTCTCGACCACCGTGCGCGCACCAGCCAAGATCAACATCTATCTGGAGGTCCTTGGGCGCCGCGCCGATGGCTACCATGATCTGGAAACCGTGTTCCAGGCCTTGTCCTGGCATGATCTGGTGAAAGTCTCGATCGACCCGGATGGTCCGCCCCACACCAAGGTCACCTGCACTGATGCCCGCCTCAACGGACCGGACAACCTCGCCCACCGCGCCGTCTCGGCCCTACGTCACAGATCCTGCCAGCTCGGTTCGGTACACGTCCACATCACCAAGCACCTGCCGATCGGTGGCGGGCTGGGCGGCGGCTCAAGCAATGCCGCCGCCGTATTGCGAGCCGTGACGAGCCTTCTTCCGGACCCGCCCCCGATGCCGACACTCACTGCGGTGGCTGCCGAACTGGGCGCCGATGTCCCCTTCTTCCTCCATGGCGGCACCGCCTATGCCGATGGCCGGGGCGACCACATCCTGCCACTTGACGATCTGCCGTCGCAGGCGGTCACCCTCCTGCTGCCACCGATCGCCTGCGCCACACCCCAGGTCTTCGCCGCCCTTGATGACAGGCAACGAGGTCCACGCCAAGCCTGTGGTCCGGCCACGCTCAGCACCAGATTGCGCCATGACCATGGCGGTCGCCACAATCGCCTCCAGGCGGCCTGTGCCCGGGCCTACCCGGCCATCATGGAACTATTTACATGGTTGGATCAACGCCGACTGCCGTGGCTGCTGAGCGGATCAGGCAGCACCTGCATCGTCTTCGCCGACGGCGTGATGGACGACCCGCCACCGGGGGTCCAGGTCGTCACCAGCCGCTTCGCCTCTCGTGCTGAACTGTCCTGAGCCCATCACGGCGCACGATCGTCATCAGCCCGGATCCAATAGGGCCCTGCGCGAGGGAAACGACGCGTCAACTCCTCCAGGACCTCTGGCTGGCGGACCTCATACGGACCGACAAAAATGGTCACCAGATCGCCATGACGCATGATGTAGGCCGGATAGCCATCAGCCAACAGACCGGCGGCCACTCGCTGGGCGTCCTCCATCCGCGCCACCCCGACCGCCGCCACCCGCACCACGTGACCAGACGAGGCATGAGTGGACCGCCCCCCGGCATCCTGGATCAAGGCGTCAAGAAAACGTCGCAGGCGGGGATGATCCACAGAAGCCTGGGCCAGGCGTTCCAGATGCGGTGCCACCGCATCACGACGGCCATCTTCCAGAAGATGCTGGGTACGCACTCCGGTCACCGCCAGATCGGCCAGACGCGCCACCTGATCATCGGCCACCTGGTGGTGCTCAGCTAGGCGCAGACTCATATGGACCTGATGGGAAAGCGCGCCCTCTTCGGCTTCACGGGACAGACGAAAGCTGATGTCGGCCCGGTCAATGATGCGCAGACGACGATCAAAGCGATACCGCACATCAAGGTCGGCTATCTGGACAAAACGGCTGCCATGATGATGGTCCACCCATTCGATATTGCCCACCGGACGCAAGCGAAAACGCGGCATGAGACCGGTATCGAGGCAACGGACCTGACAGGATACCTGGCGTCGGCCCGGCGGCAGGATGCCGTACTCGACCTCAACCCGACCGACATCGGTCAGGCTACGCGGCAGACGCAGCAGATTGAAATCGAAGAACCATATGGTGCGACCGCCATCAATCGGACGATCAGCCGCATCGAAGAGACGCACCGAGCCATCGGGAGCCATGCGCAGCAGGGCCGCTTCATCGCGCTGGCCCGGACGACCCTCGTTGAGCATCACCACCTGGTTGTCAGGCCCCACGCCAACCAGCAGGATCTCCTGGGTCCGCACCCGTGGTTCAGTAACCGGATGACCGTCCTCAAGGCGCTGCGATTCCATACGTACCACATAGGAGATGATGGTGCCGGGCTCAATCACCACCTGGCATGGCCGCAAGGCCACATACAGGAATACCGCGCCCGCCAGGCCCAAACCGGCAGTCACCAGCAACACCGCGACAGCGGCATGGCGCCGTATGCCCGCAATCAACCCCATGATGAACCACCATCCATCACCCGGACGTCAAGGCAAGCGGGACCTCGGTCCTGGCACGCAGTCGGGCAGCCCCGATCAGACCTCACGGTCGTTCTGAGGATCGGCGTCCGTCGGCTCAGACGACAACTCGGATACCGGCTCAGGCTGATGCTCATGGCGTCCGGTGATGGTGGTGGCCGGAATACGCGGCTCCAACTGGTCGCCGGCGATCACCGCCTGGACCTGTTCGGCACTGAGGGTTTCATGCTCCAGCAGGGCTGCGGCCAGGCGATGCATGATCTCATCATGTTCCGCCAATATCTCATCACAACGCCCCTGCTGCTCCTCGATCACCCGGCGCACCTCTTCATCCAGTTCGCGCCGGGTGGCGTCGGAGACATCAACCGCCTGTTCGGTGCCGATGAAGCCCTGGACATCGCTGGTGTAGCGCACTGGCCCCATCGCCTCTGACATGCCCAGTTCAAAGATCATGCCCCGGGCCAGGGCGGTGGCCATCGAGATGTCCTGCCGGGCTCCGGCCGTGACATCGCCGCAGAAGCGTCGTTCGGCAGCTCGACCGCCCATGGCCACACAGATCATGCCGAGGATCTTCTTGCGACTCAGGCTGCGACGTTCGTCGGGCAGGGAGAAGGTCGCGCCACCCATGCCTCGACGGGGCACGATGGTCACCTTATGAAGATCATCGACCTCCGGCAGCACCTGCTGGACCAGGGCATGACCAGCCTCGTGGAAGGCGGTCATGCGGCGCTCGTCCTCAGGCACAGCCTTGCTGCCGGTCTTCTTTTCACGTCCGAAGGCGATCCGATCGCGGGCGTATTCCAGGTCCTCCTGATGGACGCAGTCCTTGTCATGACGGGCGGCATGCAGGGCGGCCTCGTTGATAAGGCTCTCCAGGTCGGCCCCGGAGAAGCCCGGCGTACCCCGGGCCACCAGGCTGAGATCGACCTCGGCCCCCAGTTTGACCCGGGCCACATGGACCTGAAGGATCTCTTCACGACCGGTGATGTCGGGCAGATCGACGTGGATATGGCGGTCGAAGCGACCGGGCCGCAGGAGGGCCGGATCAAGGACATCGACCCGGTTGGTGGCGGCGATGACGATGACCTTCTCGTTGGAGGCGAAGCCGTCCATCTCAACGAGGATGGCATTGAGGGTCTGCTCACGCTCATCGTGGCCACCTGAGGACATGCCCGCCCCACGCCGCCGGGCCACGGCGTCGATCTCATCGATGAAGATGATGCAGGGACTGTTGTCCTTGGCCTGCTGGAACAGGTCGCGGACCCGACTGGCCCCCACCCCGACGAACATCTCGACGAAATCCGATCCGGAGATGGAATAGAACGGCACATCGGCCTCGCCGGCGATGGCCCGGGCCAACAGGGTCTTGCCGGTCCCCGGCGGCCCGACCAGCAGCACCCCCTTGGGAATGCGCCCGCCCAGACGCTGGAAGCGGCGCGGATCGCGCAGGAACTCGACCAGTTCCTCGACCTCCTCCTTGGCCTCATCGATCCCGGCCACGTCCTTGAAGGTCTTGGAGGCCTTGTCCCGGGCGGCCAGCATGGCCCGGCTCTTGCCAAAGCTCAGGACTCCGCCGCCACCGCCCAGGCGGCGGAACACCAGGAAATAGAGGACCAGGAAGAAGACCACCAGAAAACCGACGTTGACCAGCACCGCGCCCCACATGCCCCGCTCAGGATCGCCGAGTCGATCAATCTCATGACCGTGTTCGCGGGCTGTGGCCAGAACCCGGTTCAACTCCTCGTTCTCACCATCCATGGGCGGACGGCCATAGGGATAGTTGGCGACAAAACGCTGCTCGCGCCCATGATCATCGACCACCACGGCTTCAAGGCGGGAGCGCCCTTTGTTCAGACGGGTCACCCGGCCTTCCTCGATATTGAGCAGCATCTCGCTCCAAGAGATCGTCTCCGGCCGCGGCCCGCTCTGCCACAGGGCCAACAGCAACAGGGCCAACAAGACCAACACCAACGGCATCAGACTGCGACGCGGCGGTGGTTTGGCAGCCTGACGACCAGGGGGGACAGGTGGCGGCATGGGGTCTCCGGAATGGGGCGGCGGGATCATACACCAGCAGTGCGTCCTGCCAACCGTGAGCGAGGTCAGTGACCGGTCTTGCGACGCCGCTGGCGGCGACGACGGCCGCTGACCGAGGATCCAGCATCATCATCGACAGCCGACACATCATACAAGCCATCCAGGGCATCAGTGGACAAGCCGTCAGAAGCAGCAAAGGCCCGCTCCATCAATTGGCGCTGTTCGCTGGGCAAGGATTCAGGGATCAGAGGCCCATCAACATCGTGATCCAGACCAAGATCCACGCACAAGGAGATGATTTCCATGTCCAAGGCCCGCAATTGATCATGAGCCTGACGGAAACGCTGCAGGGCCTGTTGATCAAGATCATGCACACTGACCTGCACCTGTTCTCCGGCACAAATACGTGACAAGAAGCCCGCATCCAGCCCGAAGCCCCCCCCTCCCTCCAGGGCCAGACGCCCAAAGGCCTGTATCAGACCACGACGTTCATCACGCAGGGCATCAAGACGGTCATGGCGCTCATCGCGGCGCTTGAGCACCCGTCCGACCCGGCTGAGCAGACGCCCCCGGCTGATCCGGTTGGACCCCGAACTCTCATCAACCACCGCCTCACAGGAGGCACTGATACGACGGCTGGAGCGATGCGAGGCCGCTGCCTCATGGGGGGCATCAGGAGCTTCATCGACCTCTGGCAAGGCATCGGAAGAGCCATCACAGGGACCACTGCCCGGCACCGGAACCCGCACCTGAAGGCGCAGACCGGCCACGGCTATGCAATCGTCATCAACCAGGATCGCCCGCCGCCGCTCGACCTCATTGACGGTCGCCACCAACCCGGTCTTGTTGACAAAGACCCAGGCTCCGGCCTCATGATGGAAGCTCAGCACCCCCCCCTTACCGTCCTTGCGGGTCAACTCAAGACACAGGGGGTGCTGTTCCCGTAAGCGCCAGGCTTGGCCAGCATGAGCCCCGGCAACGCAGCGGATGTGCGGCTCGTCTGTTCGTGGAGGACCGGATGACGACATGACGCTGATGATCTCCTTGTCGATCAGCACCATAGATCCCTTGAGCACCTGGACCAGCACCGAAACGGTGACCCTGTGACACGCCGGCAGACCGCGTGTGGATTGCAACGAACAAGCAGACAAGTGATATCGTTGAGTAGCTGTTCGGGCCTATCAACCTAAATCCGGCTGTAGGCTTTAGGGTTGCTCTACAAGGCGATTTAGACAGATTCAGACTTTCACCCTGAAGGTGAACCGGTTGTGTCTGCGTATATCTCGCTTGAGAAGCAACCCTAAAGCCTAAAGCCCAAAGTCCAAAGTCCAACTGCCGTTTTTAGGATCAATCTGAGCAGCCGCTTCTTTTATAGACTCCTAGCGGATCGACTCTTGCAGCCGGTCCACGCAATCGTATAGTGTTGTCCACACGATCAGTTGACGACATGCTTCAACCGACCTGCATCAGAGGAACCTACACCATGTCAATACGCCATGCTCTCGCCACGTCTCTGTGCATCATCGCCCTCTGTGCCTGCCACACGGTTCCCGCAAACGCTCCGCAGACCGACTATTCGGGGCCTTCCGGCAGCAGCGGTCACCAGCCAGGGGATCCGTCCCCCAATCACAACAATGCCGGCATGCTGCTCAAAAGCACCGTCACCGGCATCTGGAGCGGGTCCATGCAACTGACCCCCGACGCCATCGGGGGCCTTGGCGCCACACGGCCGATGCAGGCCGGATTCGGCCTGCCGACCCTGATCCAGCAGACCACCCAGGCCAGCCAAGCCCTGACCGGCAGCTTCACCATCAACGCCGAACTGCGCCAGTACGCTGACAAGATCATCACCGGCAGCTGGGGTACCAACCTGCCGGGGACCGGCGCTGCCGTCACCACCATCACCGGCACCGGCTCGACCGAGGAGACGGTCACGGTGACCGTGCACGATGGTCCATACATCATCGCCTATTCCGGCACCGTCAGCGACCACGTCTACAGCGGCGAGGTCAGCATCACCACCGAAGATGATCAGAGCGCTTCTGGGACCTTCACCATGAGTCGCCAATATAGTGGCCGCAACCCACCCTACTCGGCGCTTGAACTGCGTCTGCATGAGCCCACCAACGACGACTTCGACTTCGTCCTGGAGACCCCTGACGGCTACACCGTCTTCTGGAACAACCCCCAGCAATGGCCGTCCTACCTGTACAACGCCTGGGGCGGACTGTCATCCGATGACCTCATCTACTTCAATGACAGCCTGCCATCAGGAGGCTATAACGTACACGTGGTGTTATGGGGAACCTATGAGGGGTCGTCAAACAACGTCGTCACGGTTGAAGTGCGTCAATATGGCGTGTTGATGGCAACGCCGATCGACCAGATGGCCCTCAGCGCAAACTTCACTCCTGACTCCTGGCAGATCGGCGACAGCATCGGTGGCCGGGTCGCAACCCGCTTTGTCAACCTGGTGCCATAGCGGGCCGTTAATCCTAGAAACGGCAGTTGGGCTATGAACTTTGTGGGCATTAGAGTTGATCTACAAGTGGATATACGCAGACAGAAAAGGTTCACATTATGATGTCATGAGCCAACTCTGTCTATATCGCCTTGTACAGCAACCCTATAGCCTCCGGCCTAAAGCCTACAGCCGGATTTAGCTGCAATGCCGTTCAGTAACAGCGCCACACACCAGACCCTTCTGGCCTGATCAGACCCGGATAGTTGTCTTCATGGATTCCTTCGTGATCTTCGTGTCCTTCGTGGTCAAAAACTTCC
>SLQH01000292.1 GCA_007131555.1 Planctomycetota bacterium
GGTCTCCATGGATCGTGTCTCCAGCAGTCTATGCATAGGACATCACGCACTACACGCACGGGTCGTGACGGTAACCGTTCGCTCCTCCCGCTTCCATTGTTGTATGCAGACAACCCTTTCTCTCACGGAGACACACAGACACAGAGAAGCAGGCATGCCAGCACATTCCCATAACTTTCGGGTGGTTTTCTCTCCGTGCCTGTGTGTCTCTGTGAGAAAAAATGCTCACGATCCAAGATGGTCAACGGGTGAGGCGAACGCTTACCGCCATCGGCTCATGGCCAATATGTCCCTCTATTACAGTGGTTCCTTAGGGCAATTCCATTGGTCTTCCGGCCCTATTGTTGCCCCCCCGCCTGAGTCGTTACAAAGGCGATTCACTCTCACGCTGCCATTGCCTCAGGCATCGGGATGGTGGTTGTAGAAGTGGCGCAGGGCCTCGCGCCAGGTGACCGGCGACGGTAAGCCGGCGATCGGCAGATGACGTGAGATCAGACGGGTATCGGTGGGGCGCGGCGCCGGGCGTGGTGGCATTTCAGCAGTGCGGCAGGAGATCAGTTGCGCTGGCAACGACCACAGTGCGAACACCTCACGGGCGAACTCGAAGCGCGTGGCCCCTGGTGTACAGGCGCCGTGCAGCAGGCCGCGAAAAGGATGGTCGAGCAGGGCTGTGATCAAGTCCCCGACGACAGCAACCGATGTGGGGCTGCCGCTCTGGTCGTCAACCACCCGCACCGTGGCATTGGCATCCCGTCCCTGGCGCAGGATCGCGGGCAGAAATCCGTGGCCACCAGCCGCGTACAGCCAGGCTGTGCGCAGGATGACATGGTTCGCGCACAACGAGCGCACTGCCGTTTCACCAGCACACTTGCTCTGGCCATAGGCATTGACCGGGGCGGGGGCATCGTCCTCGTCATAGGGTCGTTGGGCGTCGCCAGCGAAGACGTGGTCGGTGCTGACGTGGATCAAGCGGGCCCCATGGCGCGTGCAGGCCCGGGCCAGGTCGCGGGGGATGTCGGCGTTGATGCGCTGGGCCAGTTCGGGCTCCCGCTCACAGCGGTCCACGTCGGTGAGCGCGGCGGCATTGATAACCACGTCGATGGTATCGGTCACCAACGTGTCGATCAGGCCAGGGCGGCAGAGGTCGTGGCCGGGCAGATCGGCAGAACACAGATCATGCCCGGTCAAACGATGACAGAGGTGCCGTCCCAGTTGGCCGGCACTGCCGGTGAGAAGAATGCGCATCAGGCCAGATCCTCTACGGGAATGGCGTGGAGTCGCGGCCAGGAGCGGTCGCGTGCGGAAATGGTGTGCGGTGGGCGTGGCCACACGATGCCAACGTGGGGATCATCCCACGCCAGGCCGCGTTCGCTGGCCGGATCGTAGAATGCCGAGCACTTGTAGAGCAGTTCGGAGCCCTCTCGCAGGCTGAGGAAGCCATGCGCGCAGCCGGCGGGAATGAATATTTGTCGGCCGCTGTCGGCATCAAGCTGGACACCGCACCAACGCCCGAAGGTGGGCGAATCGCGACGCAGATCCACCACCACGTCAAAGGCGGCGCCGACCACCACCCGCACCAATTTGTCCTGCGCTTGTGCGCCCCGCTGGAAATGCAATCCGCGCAGCACACCATCGCCCGAGCGGCTGTGGTTGTCCTGCACCCAGTCGCGCTGGAGGCCCAGGTCGGCCCAGGTGCGCTGGTTCCAAGTCTCGCAGAACCAGCCGCGGTCATCGCCATGACGGGCCGGCTCCAGCACCACCACCCCCGGCAGATCGGTGGTGACGGCGTTCATGCCACCGCCTTCAGGTCATCGTGCAGCAAGGCGGCGACGTGGGCGGCGTAGGGACTGCGCCCCATCGCTGCCAAGCGGCGCCGCACGGCGTCGATGTCGATCCAGCCCTGATGGAAGGCGATTTCTTCCAGACAGGCGATGCCAAGGCCCTGCCGCTGTTGCAGGGCAGCAACCAGATTCGAGGCCTCCAAGAGCCCCTGTGGCGTGCCGGTGTCCAGCCAGGCCAGGCCCCGGCCCATCAGCTCTACTGCCAGATCGCCGCGTTGCAGCAGGCGTCGATTGAGGTCGGTGATCTCGTATTCGCCGCGCGCCCCGCGCGGTAGCGTGGCGGCATCGTCGCAAACCTCGGCCCCATAGAAATACAGGCCCGGGACGGCGTACGGCGAACGGGGTACGGCCGGCTTCTCCTCAATGCCCAGGGGCCGGCCGGCGGCGTCAAGCTCCACCACCCCGTAGGCGCTTGGATCAGCCACCCGATAGCCGTAGATCAGACCCCCATGACGTAGAGCGGCCCCGCGCCGCAGCAGCTCACTCAGGCCGTGACCAAAGAAGAGGTTGTCACCCAGAATCAGGCAACACGGGCCGCCGTCGAGAAAGTCTCGACCGATGGTCAGGGCCTGGGCCAAGCCCTCGGGACGGGGCTGCACGGCGTAGGTCAGGCTCAGGCCCCACGCCGCCCCATCACCCAGCAGGCGGTGGAATAACGGCTGATCCGCCTCGGTGGTGATCAGCAGCACCTCGCGCAGGCCAGCCAGCATCACCACGCTGAGCGGATAATAGATCATCGGCTTGTCATAGATCGGCAAAAGCTGCTTGCACAGTGCCTGGGTGCAGGGATGCAGCCGCGTACCGCTACCACCGGCAAGGATGATGGCCTTCATGATCTACTCCA
>SLQH01000531.1 GCA_007131555.1 Planctomycetota bacterium
ATCTACGACGGCATCACCTACGATGACGCCACCTATATCCCCATGGCCTCCCTGGTCCACGAGACTCTGTGTGCCACCTACGGAGGCCTGAGCAAGGTCTACCGGGCCTGTGGCATGCGAGTCGGCTGGGTCAGCTTCAGCGGCCTGATCGAACATGCCGGCAACTACCTTGGCGCCTTGGAGTTGCTGTTGAGCCTGCGCCTGTGCGCCAATGTGCCCGGACAATGGGCCGTCCAGACCGCCATTGGCGGATATCAGAGCATTCGCGACCTCTGTATCGGCGATGGCCGCCTGTACCAAAGTCGACAAGCCGTCATCGATACCGTCGCGGCCAGCCCGTATCTGTCGGTGATGCCCCCGCAAGGAGCCATGTATGCGTTTGTGCGGGTGAACCCGGAGGTAATGCCTGATTTCGATGATCATCGTTTTGCCATGGAACTGCTCGAACAAAAACATGTCCTGGTCTGTCCAGGTCGCAGCTTCAATGTCAACGAACCACACTATTTCCGCATTACCCTGCTGCCAGAGGCCAAGGTACTGCGCGAGGTCATTGGTCGCATCGACGATCTGCTGTCGGTGACCGTCTGATCGCCACAGGCGTGTAAGGAAGCCCTATGCCCATCGCCCGTTGGGGACTGACCACCATCGCAGTGCTGACCGTCATGCTGGCGTTGGCCCTGTTCCTGGTCCCAGAGGGTCTCGCTCGGTGGCTGACTGCCGCAGTGGTCGGGCTGTTGTGGCTGTTTTCCATCAATTTCTTCCGCAATCCGGCCCGGCATCCTCCCCCCGGAGCTGATCGCCTGGTCTCCCCCGCCGATGGTGTGGTGGCCGACATCGAGACAGTTGAAGCCCCAGAATTCATCGCTGGCCGGGCCCTGCGCATTGGCGTGTTCATGAACGTCTTCAACGTCCACGTCAACCGGGCGCCGACTGATGCCACGGTGGCGTGGCTGCACTATGCTCCAGGGCGCTTCCTTGATGTGCGCCATCCTAGTGCCAGCCACGCCAACGAGGCTCAGAACATCGGCTTGGAGTTGAACGTACCCGGCCATGAGGGCCTCCGGATCATCGTCCGGCAACTGGCCGGACTGGTGGCCAGACGCATCGTCTGTCCTTGCACCCTTGGCGATTGCTGGCAGCGCGGCGCGGTTTTTGGCATGATCAAGTTCGGTTCGCGGCTTGAGCTGTGGATCCCTGAAGGCCGAGCCGAGGCGGTGGTCAGCATCGGCCAGCGGGTCCGGGCCGGCGAGACCGTTTTGGCGCAACTGATACCGAACCCCAGCAACCCGCAGCAGGAGGCCCATGATGGATGAACCTCGTCGGCGCCGTCGTCCCCTGCGTGACTATCCGGTCTTTCCCACCCTGCTGACCTCAGGCAATCTGGCCTGCGGGGTCACTGCCATCCTCTGTGCCATGAGTGCCGGTGGCAGCCAGGCCGATGCCGGTGGTGGTCAGGTGGGCCTGCTGTTCTATGGAGCGGTGCTGATCTTTGCGGCCATGGTCTTCGATATGTTCGACGGCAAGGTGGCTCGCATGACCGGCACCGATGGCGAGTTCGGGGCCGAACTCGACAGCATCGCCGACATCGTCAGTTTCGGGGTGGCCCCGGCGATCCTGGTTCATCGGGCTGTCCTCGGCACCCCGCCGATGATGGTGGTGGGAGAGGGGGAGCGTTGGATCTGGTTCTTGACCGTCTTCTATGTGGTGATGACCGGCATCCGTCTGGCCCGCTACAATGTCGAGCACGACAAGGAGGCCACTCGTTTCTTCCATGGCCTGCCCTCACCCGGTGCGGCGGCCACCCTGGCCGCCTGGGTGATGCTCTACAGTTGGTTTGCCGACCGCGCCGGCCAGTGGCAGGACGGTTTCATCGCCAGTCATCTGGGCCTGGGCCTCGCGGATCTGCGGGAAGTGACCCGCTGGATGCTGATGTTCCTGACCGGCCTGACAGCCCTGCTGATGGTGTCACGCATTCGTTTTCTGCATGTCGGCAATGTATTGCTCAGCGGTCGCATCCAACTGTGGCGCCTGATCCTGATCCTAGTCATCATCGGCCTGCTTGGCACTGCGCCCCTGGTCATGCTGACTTTTCTGACCACCAGCTACGTGGTGGTGGGCACCATCACAGGCTGTTGGACCTGGCATCGCGGTCGACGCCAGACTGATGCCACATCCGAAGCGGTGCTGGACGACGACGGCGAGGATCTGTCGTAGACGCACAGCGCCGAGCAGGCTGTTGTGCAGCAGCCTGCTCGGATCGCCATCAGCCGTCGCCGACAGGCAGTTCCAGTTCTTCCTTTGCTTCTTCCTCGGTCGGAGGTGCCAGTTTAGAGGCATTCAGCCAGTGCTCATATTCAATGCTCGTGTGCATATTGCCACTGACAATCGTGATCTCACCCCAATACTCAGTGTCATCCGAGAACACGATCAAGACATCGTACTGACCAGGTTCCAGTCCGCTGATAGTAAACTCTTGACCAGGTGCCAAGGTCGAGGAACCGAGACGATCAGGGCCCCAATCATCGGACGTGACCAGAGTGATGTAGAACTCGGTAACGGTACCGAGTGCAGGTGAGACACTGGTGTCATTGCTGACCCTCAATCTGTTGCCACTGCCACTGCCGCTGTCACTGCTGCTGCCGCAAGCAACAAGCAAGACCATGGTCAAAGCCATGATGCTGGGG
>SLQH01000363.1 GCA_007131555.1 Planctomycetota bacterium
CTAGGAGTCTGTAAGGAATAGCGACCGAGCACAAGCGCAGGGCATTTTCGAGACACGATTTCGTCGAAAACCGCAGCCATAGCCGTAGCTATGGTGAGGTTTTCGGCGGAATCGAGGCCGAAAAGGCCAAGCCAGGCGATGCGTCAGTCTATTCCTTACAGGCTCCTAGCCTCATTGCCAACCAGGACTCGCCGGTGGATCACAGCCCGGATCCGCACTAGACTGCCATCATGCAGGACAACGTCATTGATTTGAGCCTGACTGGTGGTTGGTACCCTGCCCAAGCCGATGAACTGCGCGCAGCCATGAACAGGCTGCTGACCAGGGCCTCCGCACCAGCGCTCGACACGGGTCCGATCCGGGCCCTGCTCCTACCGCACGCTGGTCTCCAATGGTCTGGTCCGGTTGCCGCCCAAGCCCTGGCCCACCTGCCCGACAGACCTTGTCGGCGGGTGGTGATACTGGCTCCAGCCCACCGCCGCGCCGCCCCTGGGAGGATCCTGCTGCCAGGACCGGCCCCGGCCGCCATCACCCCCCTGGGCACGATCCCCCTCGACCAGACGGCCCTGACATCCCTACGCCACAGCTTAGTGCTGGCTGAAGACGATCCCGCAACCCATGGTCAGGAACACGCTATCGCCGTATTGTTGCCCTGGCTGCAACATCTGCTGGACGACTGGCTTCTGGTTCCCCTGTTGCTGGGCCAACTGGAGGCATCACAGCACCAACAGGTCGCCGATGCTGTGCGGCCATTGCTTGATGAGGACAGCCTGCTGATCATCAGCAGCGACTTCACCCATCACGGTGCCGCCTTCGGATATCAACCATGTCGCGACAATCTTGACCACGGCCTACAGGCCCTGGATCAGGCGCTCTTCACCGCCGCCTTCGATCCCTGTCCGACGGCCTGGAGTCGGATCCTGGCCGACACCGGAGCCACGGTCTGCGGGCGTGATGCGATCGCCGTCCTGCGCCATCTCATGTTCGCCCCTCAAGCCCGCATCCATGTCCATCATTGCGCCTATGACCACAGCGCTCGGCGTGGCGGCGGTGACGATCATGCCGTGGGCTACCATGCGGCGGTCTGCACCGGCCACTGGGCTCCCGCCCATGGCGACGAGACCATGCTCGATCCGGCCGCTCGCAATCAGGCACTGGCCGTGGCCCGCCATGCCATCGCCACTCAGCTGGGCCGCCCGGCTCCAGACCCCAGGCCCCTGAAGCCGGTCCTCCAGCAGGTGATGGGCGCCTTCGTCAGCCTCCATCACCAGGGGCGTCTACGCGGCTGCATTGGCGAGATCTCGGCCCGCCGCCCCCTGGCTGAGGCGCTTGCCGCCCGAGCTGTCGACGCCGCCTGTCACGACCCCCGCTTCCCTCCCCTGACGGCCGAGGAACTCGATCAGGTCGAGATTGAGATCAGCGCCCTCCATCCCCCGACGCCGGTGGCTGGGCCGGAAGACATCATCCTGGGCCGTCACGGCATCATCCTCGAACACAGCGGCCATCACGCGGTCTTCCTGCCTCAGGTCGCACCACAACAGGGCTGGGACCTGAACCAGACCCTGGACCATCTGTCCCGCAAGGCCGGCCTGACCAGCGGGGCTTGGCAGGAACCGCACACCCGGCTGTCCGTGTTCACAGCCGAGGTCTTTGATGAGCGGTCGTAAGGTCCTGAATACCGAGGCGCATGCTCACGACCGACGGTGGTGTCGTCTGCAAAAGACGTTAGCATGACGCCCACAACGGTCGCTGTGAGCCGTTCGGAGCAGGAGACGACCCATGCATGATGAGGCCCAACGTCAGCAGATGGCCACCACCATCGCCGCGCTGAAGACCGAACTGGCTCGGGTGATCGTCGGCCAGGAGACGGTCATCGATGAGATCCTGATGGCCTTGGGTTCCGGTGGTCATGCCCTGCTGGAAGGCGTTCCCGGCCTGGCCAAGACCCTGCTGATCAGCTCCTTGGCAGCCACCACCAAGCTGAGCTTCAATCGCATCCAGTTCACTCCCGACCTGATGCCGGCCGACATCACCGGCACCGAGATCATCCGTGACAACCGCAGTACCGGGGAGCGCGAGATGGCCTTCCTGCCGGGTCCGGTATTCGCCTCGGTGATCCTGGCCGATGAGATCAACCGCACCCCGCCCAAGACCCAGGCCGCTCTGTTGGAGGCCATGCAGGAGCGCCAGGTGTCCATCGGCGGCCAGATCCGCCCCCTGCCGACCCCCTTCTTCGTCCTGGCCACCCAGAACCCGATTGAGCAAGAGGGCACCTATCCCCTGCCTGAAGCCCAACTGGACCGCTTCCTGCTCAAGATCAGCGTCCGCTATCCCAGCGAAACCGAAGAGCTGGAGATCATCACCCGCACCACCACCAATACGGCTCCCCAACTGACACCGGTCATGGACGGTGAACAACTCTTGAGTCTGCAATCCATGGTCCGTGAAACCGCAATCGCCAACGGCGTGGTCCGCTATGCCCTGGCCCTGGTCCGAGCCAGTCGTGATGTCAGCGATGGCGGCCTGGCCGCAATCGCCCCCCTGCTGCGCTGGGGCGCCGGACCACGTGCCGGTCAAAGCCTGGTGCTGTGCGCCAAGGCCCGGGCCGCCCTGACCGGTCGCAATCAGGTTGGCCTGGATGATATCCGAGCCGTGGCCAAACCGGTATTGCGGCACCGTCTGCAAATCAGCTATGAAGCCGAAGCCCAAGGCCTGAGCGCCGATGACATCACCGACCGTCTCCTGGACGAGGTCCCGGTACCCAGTGGAGCACTGGAGCAGGATCCAGCCATCGCCGCCGTTTTGGACTAGGAGCCTGTAAGGGATAGACTGGTCCTAAAAAACCGCAGTTGAACGATGAAATGTGGATATAGGACCACTGTCCAAGTGGACATATGCTGACAGAACAGGGTTCACCTTCTGGGTGAAAGCTCGAATCCGTCCATATCGCCTTGCACAGCAACCCTACAGCCTCCAGCCTAAAGCCTACAGCCGGATTGAGGCGGATACAGCCGGACGGGAAGACACTCCCACACTACAGCATGATCGACCCGCCCTGGGCCAGACTGTGGCGCAGGACCTGGGGATCAATAGCCAGCGGGTCGCAGTCGCCGGCGCAGGCCAGGGCGGCGGCCACACCGGCGGCTTCTCCGGTCTGGTTGGTGTTGACCATCACCCGGATGGCGCCAAAGGCCGGCTGGTCGGCCGCGATCATGCGCCCACTCATGATGAGGTTCGGCACGGCCTCATGGAGCAGGCAGCGATAGGGGATCTGGTAGAAGGTCGGATCCTCGGCGATCTCCGCGCGCCAGCGGCCATGGACCCGACCGGCAGCCGTGATCGAGACCTCGGTGCCATCAAGATAGCGGAACAGGTAACCGCCACCGCGGGGATGATGGACGTCGACCCGGTAGCTGCCGTTGGCAATCGCGTCGTCAAAACGCACCCCATGCAGGACCTCGGCCTCGGTCAGACGATGGACGGCGGAGAAACGACGGGTCTCGCGGATGCCGATCAGGGAGGCGCAGGCCATCAGGCACAGGGCCTGGGCCCGGTCCGGCTCATGACGCCGCACCATGTCCATGAGGGCCCGGGTCAGCCGCCGTCCCTCCATCTCGGCGAAGGTCAGGTGATCGGCCCGTGACAGATCGACTCCGAAGACATGGGTGTCGGCATGCATGCGCACCGTGTCGCTGCCGGGGATCTCACAGTTCCAGCCGCTGTCCTCGGGCACCGCGAACTCATCGCGATGGCGGTTCCACAGGGTAGGAATATGCAGGCCCTGCAAGCCGCTGATGCGCGCACAGGTGGTGGGCGGCTGGGGATGTGCTTCGATGATGAAGGGGATCGCACAGGCGGCGGCCAGATCGCCATCCCCGGTGGCGTCGATGAAGATCCGGGCGGCAATGGCCTGACGACCGTCCTTGTTCTCGATCACCACATGGCTGAGGCGCTCACCAACACGTATCGGTGCGACGGCCATGGTATGCAGAAAGGGGACGATATCGTGTTCACGGACCATCTCATCAAGTTCGATCTTGAGCTCCTCGGTGTTGAGGATGAAACCGGCATTGGCATTGCGCTCTCGCCGGATGCAGGCTTGGCGCCGCTCCAGGCGCTCGACCGTCTCGGTGGTCAGACCGGCGATGATCTGGGTCTCAAAACGGGTGTCATGGATCGAATGCCAGATGTTGACCATGCCGGCGGTGGCGGTGCCACCAAAGCAGTTGAGTCGTTCGACCAGGGCCACCCGACAGCCCATCCGGGCCGCCCGGATGGCGGCAAAGACCCCGGTACAACTCCCGCCCAGGACGCAGACGTCCACCGTGGTGATGACTGGGAGTGGCCGGGCCGGTTCGGTGATGTGTTCCATGAGTCCTCCTGATGGACTGGTTGTATCATGCGCCAGAAGACGATCTCGGCCGATGCTGCTGGATCAACCCGTTGGATCCTGCTACAATCACAACATGAAGCATGGTGTTTTTGGCCTGCGCCTCGCTGAACTGGCCCGCGATGTCCACCGGGCCAGCGCCTGCTG
This sequence comes from Planctomycetota bacterium, assembly GCA_007131555.1. Taxonomy (GTDB): domain Bacteria; phylum Planctomycetota; class UBA11346; order UBA11346; family UBA11346; genus SLQH01. The sequence goes on from SLQH01000363.1 coordinate 4,538, forward strand.
GCTGACCTGGAAGGACGCCGACCCCCTGCTGGCCGAGCAGCTGCCGGCCCTGGTCCGGGTCCACCAGCATCCCTGCTGCCGGGTCGCCAAGGCTGACCCGGACGGTCTGGCCGCCTGCATGGACGCCGATGCTCCCGACAACCACGCTGGGCGTGAGCCGGCGGCGCTGCGCTGTCCGCATGGTCTGATCGAACTGCGAGCGGCCATCCATGACCCGGTCGGCCTGGCCGGACTGCTCTGCCTGGGAGCCTGGCGGGATGGCCCGACCCCGGCCCGGTGCCCCCCTTACGAGGCCCGGAGGGCCATGGCCGTATGGCGCCTGATCCATCCCCGGATCATCGACCTGCTCGCGGACCGTCGCCTGATGGCCGACCGCCGCCACCCGGCCGCGATCACCGATCCGCTGATCGCCCAGGCCCTGGCCATCATCGATACCGAGGCCTCGGCGCGCTTACGCCTGGGCGCGGTGGCCGCCCGTCTGGGCCTGTCCCCCTCTCGCTTCTCGCATCGCTTCACCGCCGCCTGCGGCATCAGCTTCGGACGCTTGGTCCAGCAACGCCTGATGCAACAGGCCGCCCGACGCCTGGTCCACAGCCGTCTGCGGATCATCGACCTGGCCCTCGACCTGGGCTACGACAGTCCCGACCACTTCGCCGCCCTGTTCCGCCGCCACACCGGCCTGAGCCCCGCCCGCTACCGCCGCCAGATCCACCTGGAGGCCTGAAGTCTGGATTTAGAGTTGGACTTCCGTCACCGGCAGCAGGAAGATCTTGCCGTCGCCGATGCGGCCGGTACGGCTGCGGATCAGGGCCAGTTCGATGAAGGCCTCGCGGTCGGCGGTGTCGATCACGCCGGAGACCTTGGCCATGGGGACGGCTTCGATGGCGAAGGGGGCAGCGATCAGCTTCTCGACCCCACGGTTACTGCCCATCACCTCGACGACCTCCAGTTCGGTGGCCAAGCCGGCCTCCAGCAGGGCCCGACACAGGGCCTCAGCCCGCTGGGGCCGGACCACGGTGATGAAGCGCTGCATCGGCATGGGATGGGACCCTAGGCACTCACCGCAGCACTGGCGTAGGCACCGATGGCCCGGTACTTGGCATAGCGGCCATCGAGCAGCTGCTGCTCATCAAGGGCTGACAGCTCATCCAGGTTGCGAAGGATCGCTGCCGCCAGGGTCTCGGCCATGGCGGCCGGGTTGCGGTGGGCCCCACCGGGCGGTTCCAGCACCACCTCATCAGCCACGCCCATGGCCAGCAGGCGGTCGGCGGTGATCTTCATGGCCTCGGCGGCCTCGGCGGCCTTGCCACCATCACGCCACAGGATGGCAGCACAGCCCTCAGGGCTGATCACCGAATAATAGCTGTTCTCCAGCACCAGCAGGCGATCGCCGACGCCGATGCCCAGGGCCCCCCCGGAACCGCCTTCACCGATCACCGTCACCACCACCGGCGTCCGCAGGGCGGCCATGTCGCGCAGATTTTCGGCGATGGCCAGGCTCTGACCACGTTCCTCGGCCTCGATGCCGGGGAAGGCGCCGGGAGTGTTGATCAGACAGACCACCGGCAGGGAGAACTTCTCGGCCAGACGCATGATGCGCATGGCCTTGCGATAGCCCTCTGGATGGGGACTGCCGAAGTTGCAGCGGCGGCGCTCGTGGACGTCCTTGCCCTTCTGCTGACCGATGATGGCGCAGCTCCGGCCGCCGATCCGGCCCAGGCCGCAGATGATGGCCTCATCGTTGCCATACAGACGATCACCGGCCAGGGGCACGAAGTCCTCGACCATCAGGTCGATGTAGTCACTGGTCTGGGGCCGTAGCGGATGACGGGCCAGCTGGACCCGCTGCCAGGCGCTGAGTTCCTGGAAGGTCCGGCGGGTCTCGTCGGCGAACTTGGCGCTCAGGGAGGCGATCTCCTGCGACATGTCCATGCCGGTGGATTCGCTCAGGCGCTTGAGTTCGTTGATCTTCTCTTCGAGTTCAACCAGGGGATCAAGAAACGAGAACGGATTGCTCACGATTGCTCCAGGAAACGTTGGCCGCTATCGGCCACCAAGCTGATGATGACGTGCCACAGGCTAACCATCCATGAACCAGACCCAAGCGGGGATTCGCCCCCGACACCGACCTCAACGGCGAGAGAAATACGCTGAGACCTGCTCCCGCTCGTCGTAGACCAACAGCATGTCGTGGGCCAGATGGACAGCTAAGACCGGGGCGGGATGATCGAAGACCCGCAAGACCGCGCCGTCATCCTGATGATCGTAGACCGTCATGCGACCACCAGCATCAGCCACTGCTATACGCCGCTCGTCCATGGCCATGAGTCCTGATGGCTGCCGTCCGGATTGCCCTTCAATACGCAACAAGGGCCGCAACTGCTGAGGCTCAGCCTGGAACAGCACGACCGATCCATCCTCCAAGACCACGGCAACACGATCTCCAGCGACAGCCGGAGATCCGATGATCCTGGCCGGCAGTTCGCGAGTCGCATCACGACGCATCTCAACCTGCTGGGGAAAGGCAACCAGATCCAGATGCGACCCCAGGGGAATGATGACACGATCATCAGGCAACCACCGAGGTCGACCGCTGCGGGCCGCGCTCAGTTCAAGGGGCGGCATCTCACGACCGCTCTCCTCATCAATGCCACGGATGGCACGATGGCTGATGACGAATATCTTGTCACGACGGCGCAACAGATAGGGAACCGACTCAGCAGAAAACTCATCAATACGCCAACGTACTTCCCCGGACTCAAGATCGACAGCCTGCATCCAATAGTGTCGAGCCGCCTGCTGGACACTGACGAGATATTCCCGACCCAGGCGGGTCAGGGGCTCAAACACGGCAAGCGCCACGACCGGCTGGCGCAGACCGGCCAGGGCCCGACCCTGATTCAGACGCCCCCGGTCATCACTCGTCCGCGACAGTTCGATGATCCGGCCGTCCTGACCAGCCACTACCCAGCCACGATCAAGAACCTGCAAGGCCATGGCCCAACGATCAAGCCCTCCACTCACTTCAGGGGCATAGTCGTTGCGTCTGGCTGCGGCCAGAATGGTGCCGTCTGCAGGTTGAAAGAGGATCAGACCTTGGCTGCCATGCAACAGACAGCGCTCCTCGTCCACCGTGATGAACCGGGTCCAGGGAGCAGTGCCGATCGGAGCAAAATCAACGCTGACCCAGGCCCGGCCAGGCCGCATGGTCACCGTGACAGTTGATGCATCATCATCATCCAAAGACGGCAGGACTTGTTGCAGGCGAATGAAGCCTGGCACATCGACCATCAGCACCAGGGAACGATCCCGCAGGCGATAGCCAAGCTGGGGATCTTCCAAGGGGGCTGCAGTCGCACGTTCCTCATCCATGATGGTCACCGTGGCAGAGGCCAAGGCGGCACCCTGGGAATCCACCACTTCAATGGTCACAGGATGTGGCAGATCCCCATCAAATGGCCCCAAGCGCCCGTATTGCCGCAGACGGCTGGCCAGGGCCAAAGCCTCGGCGATCTGACCCTGAGCCAGCATCTGGTTGATCCTGACGATGCCATCCCGCAAGGCCTCGACCTGCTGCTCGGCATCGGCCAGGATCCGGGCCAGCACCGCCTCCTGTTCGTCAGACCACGTGTAGTTACGCTGTACGTTACGGGCCTCGGCGGCCAAGACCGACCAGGAGACCGTATCATCTCCGGCCATGGCCTGAACACGCTCATAGGCCTGCTGTTGACGCTGGAGCAGCTGTTCCAGCTCACGCTGACGAATGATCTCCTGCACCTGATCACGAGCCGCGATCACCGGCGGCACATCATAGGAGACGGGAAACAAGACCGCGTACCAATGGGGTACCTGGCCATATCGCTCAAGGAATGAGGCTACCTCCTCCTCGAATTGCTCCGGCGGTGCCTGCTGTACCGTTTCCCAAGCCTCTGCTGCCAGATGACGATGGACTATCGGCGTGATGAAGAAGACCGCTGCGAACAGCGAACACAAGCACAACAACAGCACCAACAGGACGCGACGACGACGACGACGAGCAATGACGCTATAGGCCCGATCGACCTTCTGGAGGACATTTTCACGATAGCGCCACTCAGAATGCATCTGGGCCGCCCGCTGCCAGGCGGCAATGGCCGCCCGCAGTTTGCCGGAATGGGCCAGACGGTCGCCCTCGGATTCGATATCGCCCACTTCCTGCTGTCTGGCGGCGGCTCGGGCCTCAGCCAGACGGGCATGCAGGCTTCTCTCACCAGGTCGCCTCTGCACCGCATCCTGATATGATTCCACCGCTGCCACAAAGTCATCCCGCTTCATCGCCTCCTCACCACGGGCGATCAACTGGGCAGTGTGCGAAGCATCAGGATCTGCAGCGGGCAGGGCTCCGGAGGAGGAGGCCGAGGCTGAACGATCGGTGGCCACTTGGCGGCGTGACGAGATGCCCGAACCCAGGGGACGGGCTCGCACGCCCTGACTGGCATGGGCCGACGGTACCGGAGAAGGTCGTTCACCTGAACTCTGCTGATCTTCGGCCAAGGGTCGCGGAGACAGCTGGGCAGGGACCGGCCCCGAAGACGACGGAGCGCTGGCCATCGGCGGCAGTGATGGTGCATCGGCAGACGGCGCAGGTGCAGATGCAGGTGGCGAAGGAGGAGATGCAGACGGAGCCGATGAGCCCGCCTGGACCGACACGACATCAAAGGGCAACGGCGGCAGATCACCTGCGGGCGTGGATGGCTGGCGCCAGGCTGGCCCGCTTTGTGATGAGGACGCGTCAGCAGTCGGACGATTGCGCCCTTCCAAGACCAGATGATCGACATCGGCAATCAGAGCATCCAAGGATTCGTGGCGATCATCCGGTTCCTTGGCCATCATCCGTTCGATCAAGGCATCAATGGCCGGATCAACCTCCTTGAGATACTTGCCCAAGCCCGGATACGGTGCTGACTTGTGCTTGAGCATGATGGAAAACGGAGAATCGCCGTTGAACGGCAGATGACCGGTCAAGGCAACATAGGCCGTACATCCCAACGAATAGATATCAGAGCGAAAATCAAGCTTTTTGCCATCGCATTGCTCAGGGCTCATGAAGGCTGGGGTGCCGACCCGCATCCCGGCATTGGTCACTTCAAGATCTGCGGCAATATCCTTGGCCAGACCAAAGTCACTGATCTTGACCACCCCCTTGCGAGTGATCATCAGATTGTCTGGCTTGATGTCGCGGTGCACGACCTGGTTCTCTGCCGACATGGCCAAGCCACGAGCGCACTGCAAGATAAGGTCAAGGACCTCGTCTGAAGGCAGACGCCGGCGTCGCTGCAAGACCTCGGCCAGATCTTCGCCGTCGACATACTCCATCACCATGTAGTAGGCCTGGGTTCCGGTATCCTCACCGAAATCATAGATATGCATGATGTTCGGATGGTTGATCCGGGCCATCGCCTTGGCTTCCTGCTCAAAACGACGGATGAACTTGCGGTTACGCTTGAGGTCCGGCGGCAACACCTTGATGGCCACGCTGCGATCAAGACTGACCTGACGGGCATGGTACACCGCCCCCATGCCCCCCTCTCCGAGCTTGCGGTCTATGATGCAACCGCTGATGGTGCAGTTCAGCAGACTATCAGAACCTGATTGCTGTCCTGACTCATCATCACTATCAGACACCCGGCCAGTGGCCACCTCAATCGTGGTATCGCACTGGGGACAGGTCACCCGCGCAGCAGCACCGGTGGTCGGCACATCGGTACCGCACATCGGACAGTGCAACGAGCGCTCCTCAGAGGCCGCCGGATCAGGGACAAAGGACGCATCGGCTACCGTCCGATGCTCGCTGCGCTGAAAGGCGATATCACGCTCAATGCGTTCAAAAAGATCAAAATCAGCACTGGAACGGGCGTCCTCAGCAGCTGGAGGAGCGGATTGCTCCAAGGGCTCCGGTGACGGCGACGGTGATGGAGATGGGGTCAACGGTTGAGGGGTCGGTGGAGGACGGCCATGACGACGTACCGTCAGGGCCTCCAGACCAGCAAGCTCCACCTCTTCATCGGGATGGTATTCACTGCTGTCCATCCCAAAGGGCAGGTCATCGGCATCGACCTGGTC
>SLQH01000011.1 GCA_007131555.1 Planctomycetota bacterium
CGTCTCACAAAACGAAATGGCCTGTTTCAATGTTCTCAGCCATCGGACGGCTGAATATCATTGAAATGAAGATGGCAGCGCACGATCAATCCTGTAGCAGATGGCCAATCCCCAGAGTGCCGGCTAAAGCCGGCGCTACGAAAGAGCGATATCACATATCTGCGTATTCAATTGTGTGCCCACATGGGTAGACGCGAACCATCGCAGTCCACAATGGCCAATCCCCAAAGCGATGCATCGTGTCGCATTCCGGGTGCGGTCCTTCCGGCCTGAGTCGTCACGATTCGGAGGCTACGATGTCCGATACCGGCCAGTTTCTCAGCCTTCTGGCGCCAGACCAGATGACCTCTCTGTCCCGGGCCGAGACCATCGCCCGCATCAAGTCGCTGCGCCAGGGTGAATGGCAGCGGCTCTGCGCCATGCAGCGGGAGCATATCAACGAGATCACCGGCCGTGACATGACTACTGCCGTGACGGTGGCCAGCGATGCCCTGATCGCGCCCTTGATTGATCGGGCCCTGGTGGCGGCCAAGGCCCCGTCGACCCCCTGGACCACCTCCGGCATCTTCGCCCTGGGCGGCTACGGCCGGGGCGAACTGGCTCCGCACAGCGACATCGACCTGATGGTGGTCGATGGCGGGCAGACTCCATGGCTGGCGGGCTTCTGGGAGCAGTTCCAGACCATGCTCTGGGATGCCGGCTTCGATGTCGGGGCCAGCCTGCGCCATATTGACGAACTGCCCCGCCTGCTGGCCGATGACGTGGTCACCACCTGCGCCCTGATCGATGCTCGGCCCCTGTACGCCGCTCCCGGTCTGGGCCAGCGTCTGGCCGACCTGCTGTGGCGGGTCTGCCAACAGCGGCGGGTCTCCTTCCTGCGCCAGCGGGTCGAGGACATGGAGCACAGCCGTCGCGAGGCCGGTGAGAGCCGCTATCTGCTGGAACCCGACGTCAAACGCCATCCCGGCGGCCTGCGCGATCTGCTCTTCCTGCGTCAGATCGCCTTCTTCGAGGAGCGCAGCGTCGATTTCCATGCCCTGCGCAGCCTCGGCACGGTCTCCTTTGACGACGTCAAAGAGGTCCTTGCCGCCCATGATCATCTGTTGGGGGTGCGGGCCCTGCTCCACTTCCGCCATCAGCGGCGTCAGGACACCCTACGTCTGATCGACCAGATGGCCCTGGCCGACATCCTCGGCTACACCACCGCATCCCGGCTGCGGGGGGTCGAGATCCTGATGCGGCGTCATTACCGTTACTGCCGTCAGGTCGACCAGACGGTGGGCACGGTCATCGACCGTCTGCATGACCTCGGCCGCCTCGGTCGCCGCCGTCTGCTGGTGCGCATGCGCCGTAACCTCGATGGCGATTTCAGCATCATCGCCGGTCAGGTCTATCTGCGGCGCCGGGAGTTCTGGGATCGTGACGATGTCCCTGCCCGGCTGGTCCACATGTGCCGGATGGTCGCCGAACGGGGCCTGTCTCTGGCCAGGGCCCTGCGGCGGGACATCGCCGACCACCTCTACCTGTTCCAGGGCGAACAGCTGGACGACCCCGCCCTGGCTGCCGATGTCATGGCCATCCTGGCCCAGGTCGGCCGCGCCCGGCCGATCCTGGAGCAGATGCACGACTGCGGCTTGCTGGGGGTCATCCTGCCCGAGTTCGGGGCCATCACCTGCCTGATGCAGTTCGACAGCTATCACCGCTACACCGTCGACGAACACAGCCTGATCGCCATCGGCTTGCTGGACCAGCTGGTGCGGGCCTCTGACCCGGAGCGGGCGGATCTGCGGGCCATCGCTACCAGCCTGGATCGGCCCGAACTGCTGGTCCTGGCCCTGCTGCTGCATGATGCCGGCAAGATCATGGGCAGCGGCCACGTCGCCCGGGGGGCGATGATGGTGCCGGCGGTCTGCCACCGCCTGGGCCTGGGCCTGGATGAGACGGCCACCGAAGAGGTCCACTTCCTGGTCGCCCAGCACCTGCTGCTGTCCGACGCTTCACGGATGCGCGACATCCATGACCCGGAACTGCTGGCCCGGCTGAGTGCCATCATCGGCACCCCGCGCCGCCTCGACCTGCTGTACCTGCTCACCAGTTGCGATTCACGGGCCGTTGGTGAGGGGGTCGTGGCCCGCTGGCAGGAAGCCCTGCTGGCCGATCTCCACGACCTGCTGCGCCAGACCATGGGCGTCCAGGCCGACCTGCCGGCCCGCCATCACGGGGTCCACCAGGCCCTCGACGAAGCCCTTGGCCCAGTCGCCGCCCAGGCCTTTCTCCAGGCCGCTCCCGAGTCCTACCCCTATCAGGTCAGCCCTGAGGAAGCCCTCATCGACCAGGCCCTGCTGGCCGAAGCCGCCGCCGGAAGCGGAGCCGGGCGCTGTCTGCCCAGCGATGGAGCGGTGCAGGTGCGCATCGTTGTGCCCGACCGCCGCCTGCTGGTCGCCGACACCGCCGCCGCCATCACCACCCAGGGCTTTAACGTCATCGACGCCCGCAATTGGGTCATCAACGGTTACGCCCTGGAGGTCTTCACCCTGGTCCATCCAGTCGCTGACCACATGAGCGACCCAGCCCGGCATCAGCGCCTGATTACCGCCATTCTTGATGCCGCCGCCAGCGAGCCCGGCACCAGTGCCAGCCGGATCACCACCCCCAACCCCATCCAGATCAGCCTGGGCC
>SLQH01000389.1 GCA_007131555.1 Planctomycetota bacterium
AACGCCGGTAGAAACGCCGGTAGAAACGCCGGTAGAAACGCCGGTAGAAAAACAGAAGACGCCAGATGCGGTGCTTGCTTGTCTACGCCAGCACCCGGATTGGGCCTTGGCCGAGGTGGCCGAGGCCATCGGCAAGTCCGTGAGCGCGGTCGAACGCGCCGCGGCCAAACTTGTCGCCGCCAAACGCCTACGACACGTGGGGCCGCGAAAAAGCGGTCGCTGGGAGGTGCTGGAATGACTCACCTCCCCATCAACATCGAAGACCTCGTCCGCCAACGCACCGTCGAAGGCGAGCGGATTGAGTACAAGGCCGGCTGGAATCCCGAGAATGTGCTGCACACCCTGTGTGCCTTCGCCAATGACTTCCATAACCTGGGTGGCGGCCATGTGGTGATCGGGGGGTGGCCGAGGAGAATGGCCGCCCGGTGCTGCCGCCGCGAGGCATTGATCCAGCCGCAGTGGATGGGATTCTGAAGGAATTGTTGGGACTGGGTAATAACGCCATCCAGCCCTAGTATCTCCCCTTGGCGGCGACCTACGAGATCGACGGGCGCACGGTGCTGGTGCTCTGGGCCCGAAGAGCAAGGAGTCGGCCTACTACATCCGCCGCCATAGCAGCACCGTGCGGGCACGGGGGCAAGACGAGCGCGAACAGAGTGGTCATCGTGCTCACCGTACCCGAGGGACTGGACAAGCCCTGCTTCGATCGCCAAGGGGCGATCTGGCTCAAGGCCGGGGCCAACAAGCCGGAGACAGTTCAAGGAGATGTTGCACCTGCTCTTCCAGATCAGTTCTCAGTTTCACGTTGACGAATTGCCCACCAAGGCGGAAATCGACGCCACCGACCGCACGCGCCAGCGCTGGCAGCCGACCTGCCTGGTCAAGGCGGTGAACCACCCGGGCACCACCATTGAGGGCGAGCGCTACCTCGATTCCGAGGACTTCGGCGGGACCCAGAGCGAGCAGTGCAACGGCGCCCTGGCCTTATACTATCCTACTGGAACGATGCGTACTGTCGGACCTCCGCGAAGAACTCAAGTGCATCGCGCATGTCATAGGGCATGTAGTAGGACCAGGCCTGGAACTGCCGTGATGAGGTGCGAGCACGCGGCAAAGCGTGTGGAGCGAAGCCGCGATGCGCATAATTTGTTTCTATCATCTGCTGGAAATATGTTCGGGCACTGTCTTCATCGCCGAGAAGAGCAGACAGGATGCCAGCAGCCTTGTATTTGTTCACCCGTACACTCACAAGCTGCATTGGGTGGTCACCGTCCATCTGTGGCGGTGCCGCCAGCACTGCCCGAATCCGCTCCAGCTCTGCTGCCATGGCTGCCACGTCACGACGTCGTATCATGGCCCTGAAGCGCCGGGCCTGTGTGGCCTCCGGGAATATGTTTCTCACGACGACCTGTCGTTCTATGGGACGAAACCGCTCAATGAGCAGCTCAAGACGCCACAGCATGTACTCAAACGTCACTCCTGATCGCATGTTGTCCATGTCATGCGTCCACGGCAACATATGGGCGTCCAATGCTGCGCGTGATGTGTAATAACCATCGTGATCTAAACGTAAGCGAACGAACTGCCTTTTAGAGATATTGCCAGGAGGAGTAGCGGCAATAGCAAGGCGTCCGAACGACGCTCTATACTCTGGCAAGATAAATTCATACGTCCGGCCAAAGCGCATGCAGAAACTCAGGTCGATCGCTTCGTGATACAGGGTGTCCCCATCTTTGTCGGTGACGGTGATCGTACCCTGTTGCGATACCACGCGATCATACCACACAATGCGCTCATACCGTGACCCGATGTTACTCTGTCTCGACGTCTGTCGGGAATGATACTGCCCTTCATCCGTGACAGGTTGTATGCGCATCTGAATTTTGATATCTGCGTCCTGATAGGGCACCAGTGTCAAGCCGGGTATGCGGAACTCATCGTGGAAATCTGGGGACGAGGGCCTGTTGCGGTGCGGATGGCCCAGAAATGGCGAAAGGCCCCCGTCAATGTGAATGGAATAGGTTGTGTTGCCGTCGGGGACGAACAGACGCTGGGGGACGGCATAGGTCAACCGCGCGACACCATGATGCGCTCCAGATGAGCGGCTATGAGGGAAGCATCCTATGCAACACCACATGGCCATGATCCAGAACACCGCCATGACGGTCTTCCGAGATCCGAGCACCGCATGATGCCCTGAGGGCAGCAGTGCAGGCCTGCGACAGCACGATGTGAGGACGATCTGGGAACGCTGTCCCTGATGGGCGTGATCGATGGTCATGGTGTGTCCTGTTGTCAGGGTGCTGGTGAGGTGAAATCTGTTGGGAGAGAGTCTGTTTCGCCTAGTGGCATGTCGGGATGGAGCGGGGTGCGATCTGGCACATGGACTCCTAACAGAGAGCCCAGGATATCACCGGGCACAAAACCCCGTACTTCCACGACTACGCCCCCCTCTCCGCCGGATAGGATCATGCGGGGCAACGGGCCGTCGCGCAACCGGCGGACTGGGGCTGACACGGTCTCGTGGGCGATGCCTTGGAGGGCCAGCAACTCGTAGGAACTGCCTGGCGGACCAACCACGGTCAATGGTGGTCTGGTGACCATACCATCCCCACCAATCGTCAGTTTTTCCCAGATGTCCCGCGCTTGTGCCAGAAACGCTGGTGCTGCCGGATCATCAGTCAATAAGAATATGCGCCCTACAGTGGTGCCCGTTGGCACTGCTGAGCCATCTGGCGCAGTACCCACTATGGCCGTATCTGGATCGATTTCCTGAGCAAAATAATGCAAGACCAACAATGATGCCTCAGTCAGGTGTCCGGTGCGAATCTCTTGTGCCATCTGCATGATCAGCGGACCTTCACCACGCAAACGGGCAAACTCTTCCAGAGACATGGCGTCTGTCATGCCACTGGCCGCATAGGCAAACATGAGGTTGAGGCGATCTGGTTGATTGCGATGCACGGCATGATGCATGGTCAACAAGGGCCGCACGATGCCCAGTTCATCCAGCAAAAATACGGAGCCGGCCGGGTTGGTCTGCGACAATGTGGAAAATTGCCGAATGATATCGCGACCCAGCACCGTCTGATCGGTCATCGGATTCAGCGCATCAATATCTGCGCTCAGTACAATGAGTGGAAGACCGGCGGTATCGATCATACCGTGCTCGACCATGCGCACAAAGCGGTGACTGCGACGCCCAATATACAGCGCTGCCCCAGACTGACGCGCCTCCGCCTGGTGCACATCTCGATACCAGGCAATCGCTTCGTTCCATTCCATGATAGGCGTGGCGGCACACACGATCGCGTGATACCACATACCTATCGCGCAGCAGGCCAGTCGTATGCTGTGATGCATCATGTACACCTCTTTCGAAACCGCTCCAGTATAGCCATAGCATCAGACTGCGTCGATGCTGGACCCAATCCATTGCGCACCGCGTCCAATGTGTTTTCAAAATCGCGCGATGCTTCGCCACGCGCCACGGCTATCTGATCATGCAGATGGGCCGCATTCAGGGCTGTCATACCACCGTGTTCATAATCAGCATAGGCCTGGGGCGTTGGCTCTGCCTGGATGCGTTGGCCTGCCACATATGCCTCCTGGATGCCATAATCGCGCACCTCGGTGAGATCTTCGGACGCCTGCAAGAAATAGCGCTTGGCCCGGTGTTCTATGGGGCTCCGGTCAGCCTCATCGAGATGACGGGCCTGCGCCCAGTGCCCCAGGCCAAGCTGGGCCGCGACAGTACCGCGCACCAATTGCGCCTGGGCCACAGCACGCCGGTCACCACTCTGGCTGGTCAGGGCCTGTTCCGCATGCCGTATGGCGTCGCTGCCAACCCGCTGTGCAGAGGCGAAATCGCCCGCCTCCATGTATCCCTGAAATGCCTGTTGCCCAGCATGAGCCGCCGCCCCCCAGTCCTGGTGTTCGGCATAGGCCTCCTGGGCTTGTCCATACGCTGCTGCTGACTCACCCAGCAGTTGCTGGCGGTGGACTGGATCCTGTGCTGCCGCTTGGCGACGCTCATCGCCAATGGCCATCGCTGCTGATGCGTGAGTCTGGGATCCCCGATCAGCGCGGGCAGCGTGGCGTGGGGTCTGCTGTCCTGCGCTCTCGCTGTCGCGCGATCCCAGATCGCGGGCCGCATCGATCAGCCCATCCCGCCCCATAGTGCCCTTCTGGAGCGCATGCCCGGCCTGGATCCCGGCCCATCCTCCCTGGGTAAACTGACCGCCAGTGAAATCCACCCCCTGCACCACAGCGAAGGCCTGGGCCGACGCTATTTCTGTAGCCGTGGTCGCCACTCTGGATCCGAACACACCACCTCGCCGCACCCCGGCCATGACCCGTTCGCCGAATCCAGGCGTCTGGTGGCGCGTCTGGCCCACTCCCGCTGGTACGCTCCCAGGCTCTGCCGGTGCCCCAGGGCCGGCTCCATCCGCTTTCTCCCCTCCTCCAGAAGGCGATCCTCGCACCCCCTGCACTGCCGAACGAGCAGTGCCCACTGCCCCCCCAAGCGCCGCTCCGACCACGCCGCCGACCAGGGTTGTGGCCAAAGCGGCCAAAGAACCGGTGATCAAGGCGGCAACACCCGCCAGCTTGAAGCCCGTCCCAAGAATACCACTGACCCCCTGTTGCAGGGCGCCGAAGCTCAGGGACAAGACCATACCGGCAAATGTGGGGGCCATGAAGATGAACATGGAACCAAAGATCTGCAGGACGCTGGCTGAGATATCAACGCTATCGACCTGGACAAAGAAGTCAGCCAGCGCATACGACCCTGTCTGATTGATCAGCCCGACACCAATGCCGATGAAGATTGGCCAGAGGCACAGCCACAGCACCGACTTCATCCACTCCAGGATGATACCACCCTTGCCAGGCACAAAGGACATGATGGCAAACACGGGGTAGACCAGGAGCAGCAACAAGGTCGCCAGACCAATGACATGCGGGTACAGTGTCAAAGCCACCTTGGTCATGATGGCCGCCACCCAGGCGAACAGACTGGCGAAGCCTGTCAGCGCGACACCTGCGATCCGCGTCAGTAAACGATAGAACCAACCACTTTCTTCTTCGAAACCGTCCTCCTGAGGGTGCCCTTCACCGTAGACATCCATACCCATTTGCCGCTGGAGGGCCGGCGCCAGCAAGAACATATCGGTGAATGCGCGCGGGATGCTCCCCTGGTGACGGGGCACCAGCAGGGAGTGCATGGCCTCAACCGCGAGCGGCATCCGTGGACGGATACCAGTATGAGGGATATCAACACCGATGGTATGTGCTGCCAGCCGATCTCTCCAGGAGGTTTCAAAGCGCTGCTGGATCCGGGCCGCTGTCTGGGGGATCACAGATGACTGGTTGGGAGGATAATTATAACGACCGGCCACCAGACAGCCCCAGAAATCAGGGTGACTGGTCGGATCAGCTGCGGCAGCACGACAGAGCTGGACGGAGGTGCGGTCTGATAGATAACGCGACGCGATCCGCATGCGTAGATATTCCGTATAGTCTCTGGTGCGCACAGAGGCATGGAACCGTGGCGGTATATCGTCATATAAGGTCCATGGCTGACGATTAAGGGGTATCGGTTGATCACGCCACGAACCATCCTCATTGAAATCCGTGTAGTCTGCCAGAGAACAGAACAGACGGGCACGAGTACGTCCCTCTCTGCCTGATATTTCATGCGCCCCAGTCAATCGCGGCGCAATCATGAGGTTGCTTCCTGCGCCTGAAGGCTTTTCCGCATCAACGCGTCCACTGAGGAGGCCCACCCTGTTCATTTCCACTGTTCCTCCCGCAGATGCCGAAACGCCTCGCTGTCGTATCCTCCATGGTTGCGACTGCAACGCAACACGGCCATGTCGATGCGCACTTGGGCTCCAAGGCATGATGGGTGCCACTGCCGGACTGCCCCTCCGCCGCACATAAAAACTATCGTTGAATATGTTCTCGACGGCGGCGCCCATGTGCGCACCGTACATATAGAATCTATCGTCATTGATCACGTATGCTTCATAATCAACGTCCTTGAACAGCATTTCCGCAGGAGCGCTCAAGGCGTGCTGGAGATACCGTGGTTGTTGTTGAAAGATCTCCAATCTGGCCCGTACTTCGTCACGCATGAAAGACCAGGCATTATGGCGAAATGGCTCAGCCAATTCTCCCAGGTCCCCGCTGGTACCATCATCGCCCACAGGCGTATAGGTCAGGTTGAGGATGGCTGTGAAGCAGTTGTCGGCGAAGAGATGGTAATCAGCCACAATGTCGGCTGGCAGTTGGGCATTGCGTGATGCCGTATAGATCATCGTGTCAAGGTCGCCGTCATGGACCTGCAAGGTTCCGCCAATGCGCTCTGACAGGTCAATGGCACCTGCGAAGGTCAAGGCGGCAATCATCGGGACCCGACGGTGCTGATGTGCATCATTGGTATCACTCATCTGTTCAAAGATGTCGGTCACCGGGGATTGGACCCCCGACTGGGTGATCGCAACGATGGGCCAGAGTGCTGCCGCTCCCAGGATCACCAGGCGCATCAGAAACCAGAGCAGGGGCGTGACCGTTTGGGATCGTGCCGCCTGTATGATGGTCATGACCATGGCGATCATGAGGATCAGACCGATGACGGTCAGCGAGAACAGACCTGTCACCAAGCGATTGAGCAGCGTCGCCCCCATCATGGCGTAACCGGAAATCACCACATGACCAGAGTGCTGGGTCGCCTGATAGACCGGCGATTCCGGGCGCATGCCATATACCGGCCAGACGATGTTCATCGGAGATGTGTCGTGGTACTGGTCGTGGAAATAACCGCCGTCGATCCCGTCTCCCATGACCAGATGTCGCACCAGGACAATGAAGATCAGAATGGCAATGGCAACCAGGGCGGACTTGAGCTGGCCCATCATGAACAGATAGGCGGTGGCACAGATGATGAGGAGCAGCACGACTGCCAACACCGGACCCATCAACAACTGATAGGCTTCACTAACAATGCCGGCCGCATGGGCCTGGGGCAGACAGAGCGCCCACAGGAGGAGGACCCCGCCGCTACGGAGCATGATCCGGAGCAGCGCTGGTGCGGTCAGCGCCATCAACGACCGACACCAAGCGGTCATGGGCTGAAGAACCGCGGCGTTGAATGGGTGCCGCTATCGGGCTCAGGTACGGCCGGACCGGCCTGGCCACTCAAACGGGGACCGTAGGTTCGGATCGCAGCAATGACACGATCCAGGGCTGCACGCGCGTCCTTGCGTTCTGCAGCAGCATCGGTGAGGATCTCTGTCAACCGTGCGACAACGGCGTCACGCGCTCCTGGCGGCGGATTGCCGCCCCCTGCGAACGTGTTGTCGAAACGCTCCATGATCTCGGCCTGCATGCCTTCCAGATAGCGCTGGGCATAGACTGCGGTCTCAAACCGGGCCATCTTGGAAACAATGGCCCACACATGATAGGTCGCATCAAATTGAGCCAGTTCCGCCGGATCGGTAATGGCATTGCGCAAATGGTTCTGATATGCCAGTCGATCAATATCGGTATCAACCAAGGGACCGATCTCCGTCCAGCTGTCCTGGAACGACGCCATCATGTACATGCGCAATGTGGTATAACTGTGGGTCAACTGGGACTGATTGATGCTGCCGCTGGACAGGACGCTCCAATGATAGATGAGGGCCTCGGTGAGATCCTTGAACGCAAGCGCGCTCTGATGACGCATGAACAGCCGAAACTCCAGGCGTGGCGTTGTGCCAAACTGGGTTTCCAGGGCGGGTGAGATGACGATGCTGCCCAATATCCCGCGCATGGCGGTCGCAAAGCCTGCCCGGGCCCTGTCCCAGCCGCTAACGGACCATCCTTCTGTCTCTTCTACAAGCTGCAGGTTCTGTTGGGCCGTTTTTCGTTTCTCCACAGCTCGTTCATAATCGGGACGTTGTGGGTGACCAGCGGGCGGTGGCGGGTTGAAGTGTCGTTCGATCTGTGCGTTAACGGCATCCAGCTCACGGCGGGCAGCCGCCACCGCCTCCGGCATCGATGGTGGCTCAACCCTGGCGGCAATGGTATCGACGATATCAATCGGCTCCTGATCCAACACCGGAGAGACGATTCTCCCCCTGGCATTCTCGAAACCGTCATAGGCAGAATTCGAGGGTTGATTGCAGACCTGATGAGCACGACGAATGCCGATGCTGGCATGCCGTTCCATGCAGGCGGCATAGCCTGGTCCTCGAAAGGCCCGTTGCCCAGCGCTGATCAATGACTGCTCCATGGCGTTGCAGTCGCCCAGCATGGCGGAGATGTCCATGCCGGCGATCATCTTCATATGTTTGACAATTTCATAGAGGGTCGGGGAGAAGTTGGCCAGCAGGGCCATCGGGGCAGCGGCAATCACACCCTCTTCCAATTGGGAGACGTACTCCTTGAGGGCTTCGCGGTTGAATTGAGCGCCAAATTGCGCTACCCAATCAAAGTTACCACAGGTGAATTTCGATCGGTTGAGCTTCTCGCTCCACCGGTCCAGACGGCGCTGGACACTGGAGACGCGATTGCGTCGAGAGTCCACGATGCGAAACGTCGATACGTTGCCCACCCGGGCCCGGGCAGCAGATGACTGGGAATGTTGCAGGGTCCAGCCCAGATGCAGCGGGCCCATGATCGGGATGCTGTCAGCCCGAATACCGCTGGCACTACCGTAGGCTGCCTGTTGTGCGTGCTGATACTCAGTGGCGTCAGCAATGCGCTGTTCTTGTATGTTTTTATACATGTGATCAGCGTCCAGCGCACCAAGACGGGCATCGATCTCGTCGAGAATTGTCTGCGTTGCCGCATCCATGGCGTCCTGCTCTGCGGGTGTGAGCTGGACCTGAGACAGTGGTGACGTCTCCACTGTTGGCAGGGTTTCTGCCGGATCTGCCAAGACCGGGTCCGGTTCTGGTTCCGGTTCTGCGCCAGGCACGATCTGCGCCCAGGAGCTGTGCGCCAGCAACAACACGACTATCAGCCAACGGTTCATGGCGCGCTCCTGATGCGGTCAGAAGGCGGCAGGATATGGGAGGCCTCTAGGCCGGACACCGGCGGTGCCGTCGCTGGGGGCGGGTCGTCCATAGCAGGCACCGTCGGACGTGTGCCATCACGACGGACCATCATGGCACGCTGCCCATCGGTGCTCGGTGGAGGCCAGGCCTCCGGTGACCACCCGGCTGTCGTCATGAAGGTGCGCCGCAGGGTCGCCGTGGTCTGGCGCCCATCCAAGCGGGCCATCGTACCCGTGGCACGATTGATGAAGAGATAGGTGGGCGTCTTGTCGATCGCCAGCGCGGTGCGCAGATCGGTGACGTCCTGATAGTTGCGGGTATGCTGGAAGGGAAGTCCGCGCAGGATCCAGAACTCCAACTGGGCGGCCACGCGCGCCACGTCGTTGTCCATGGAGATGCCGGAGGCCTTGTAGCCACTGGCGGTCACATCAGCAGCGAAACGGGCCCAGTCCTCAGCAGCCGCAGTGGAGAATGTGCAGCGATGATCCCAGAACCACAGGACCTCCAACAGATTGGCCGGACCGGGGGTACGGATCTCCGCACCCGGCATACCGATCGCACGGGCTTGTTCCGGGGTGTAGATACGTGCCCCACGACTGCTCGGTTCGACCACCGACATGTCGCCCAGAGTCATAGCGTCCGGTTCCGTCGACCGCTGGACCATGAGATGCTCTGGGGAGATGATGTCGAGATCCTCTGCCACCGGTATCAGGTGGCCCTGGGCAACACGGAACTGCCGCAGGGCGCCTTGTCGCTGGATCTGCCAGAGGGCGATCGTGTGGGGATTGGGATTGGTCATCGCCAGATAGGTGTGGGGATCTGGCAGGCGCGGCACGGGCCGCCCCTCACTATCATGGACCACGTCATTGAACAAGGGGACCGGCCCCAGATCTGTCGGCACCCAGACTTGCAAGGGGTGATCATAGAAACGCTGATAGTACGTACGAAAAGCGTCAGCCTGTTCCGGACTGACAAAGACCTCGGGATGATACCGCGGAGTGCGGGATTCCGCTTGGGTCCTGGCTGGTGGAGCTGCGGCGCTGGCCACGGGATCTGGAGAGGGCACGCCCGGGCGCACCACAACGATCAGCTCTCGTCGTGGGACTGGGGCATCCCAGAACCCCTGCCGGGGATGCATGAAGAAGCCCCCCTCGCGCACTGCCGGTTCCTGTGCCACCAAGGACATGCAGACAGCCCCCATCATGATCACGCACCACCCGTACCCCCGCCTGTATCGTCTCATGGCAATACCTGCTCCATGGTCGTCTCCAGATGCTCCGCTTCCCAGGCCAAGGCCTGACGGATCCACTCAGCGAGGTCCGTGCGCTGGCCCAGGCCTTCCAGGCGATGGATCGTGCTACTGGGGCTGATGTAATAGAAACTCGGAATGCGCCGCACATCGAGTGCCACCGCAGCGCTGACATCCTCCAGCATCAGGTAGCCCCCCTGCCGACGCATTTGGCTCATCCGGGTAAACCCCGACCATTCTGCCACGGTCAGCGCCACCAGTTCCTCTTTGCGCTGTCGTTCGATGTCGGGATCCAGAGTGTCGTCGCGGGTTTCCAGGACGTCTTTGATGTCCCG
>SLQH01000477.1 GCA_007131555.1 Planctomycetota bacterium
CTACGCTTGATGCTCTGTTTGTCAGAAATCCATATCACGTATTGCGTCTTTTTACGTCTGGCCTGATTTCAGCACGAAGAGCACGAAGTACACGAAGAAAGACTGTTTCCATTCAGTCCGTTCGGCTTTTCGTGGTTGCTGAACACCATTACTGTCAGCGGGCTCCTTCTTCAATACGGGCGATCAGGGCGGCATCGATGACCTCACGACCGCCGCCGTCACGATGCTCAATGACGACACTGGTCAATTGACCATCAAGGTCAATGCGGCGGGTGATGACATGGCATAACATGGTGCCGCCGTTGGTGAAGATGATGCGGTCAAGAGGGCGCTGCTTGGCCGTTTGGTCGCTGGTGCCTGCATCATCATCATCGTTGTCTGCGCTCTTATCCTGGTCCACGTCCTCATCACTGTCTGGGTCATCATCGTCCTGATCATGGCCGTTGTCCTCAGCAGATTTCTCAGCAGCGTCGTTTTGGGCCTCCTGCAAGGCCTTTTCAGCGGCAGCTTGGGCTTCGGCCACGGCCTGTTGTAATTCAGCCATGCGTCGTTTTTCTGCCTGCTCCTGGCGCCAGGCGGCGACCCATTGCGCCCAGGCTTGCGGCGAGTTGTGCTCGGGATGTTCTGGGTAGCCGCTGCCGATCTGGCCTCGAGAATCGGGCCTGCTGCGGGCGCTGACACCTGAGATGGTGGCCAGAGCGGCGTAGGCATGGCGGCGGGTTTGACGGTCCTCGGTTGCTTGCAACAGGAGGGTGTAGGCCTGATCACGATCAGGCAGACTGGTCAACGCCGCGACCGCGGCCTGCTTGCGTTGGGCATTTTGGGTGGTCATGGCCTCACGGAACTGGGTCACGACATCATCATCGTCAGCCAGGGATGAGGCCATGCCAAGGCCGAGTAGCAGCACGACAGCGATGATACGAGAGATGTTCATGACGGGCTCCCGAGGGGGGTATAGGTGGTCAGCAGGGCGCTGGCGACCTCGCTGGCGACCTGCGTCGACACCAGGGCTGCGACCAGGTGCAGACCAAGGTCAATGGCCGTGCCGGGTCCCTGGCTGGTGATCAGGGGTCGATCAATGACCACGGGGGCGTCGATCCATTGTCCCTGATCGGCGAAGCGCTTGCTCAACGATGGATAGCTGGTCAGGCGACGATTGGCGGCCAGGCCACGTGGCAAGAGGGCCAGCGGACTGGCGCAGATGATGGCCAACCAGCGTTCGGCCATCAATTGGGCGGAGATGAGGTCTTGGATGCGTTCATCCTGGCTGTGGTATTCCGCGGCGGGCATGCCGCCCGGCAGGAATATGGCATCGGCGGTGCTGCTGAGGCACTCGTCCAGCAGGAGGTCGCCAGCCATCGGCAGGTTGCGACTGCCCCGCTGGACGAGGCTGTCGGTCATGGCCAGAGAGACCGTACATCCGCCCCTGACCAGGATATCGGCCACGGCCATGGTCTCGATCTCTTCCGCGCCGGGCGGTACGATGACGAGTACATCAGGCATGGTGATTGATCCCCTGGTATGCAGCTGATCCGGCATGATGAGAGGTCTGGCATCGTCGCTTGTCAATGGCCAACATCATTCATTATCAAACACCATGGTTCGGATGCAAGCGGCGGGGTAGAGGCCAGCACAGTGGATATGGGCGCCGAGTGGCGTATCATCATACATGGCGATGCCCTGGGCCATGATGGGTTCCACCCAGCTTGGTGATCGCTCGTCATCAAGGGCCATCGCCTGGCGTCAAGACTGGACCGGAGACAGGTATGCATATGCAGCAGTTGGTCGTGTTGATGTTGGTCATGGTCTGGGCCGCGCTAGGCGGGGCCGAAGAGGCTGCCCAGGAGGCCGAGGTCCAAGTGGAAGAGGCTGGCGCAGATGAAGCGACCCCGCCGCAGGAGGCAGAAGACGGCCTCTTGACCCGCATTGCTGCGGCCCATCAAGAACGGACCAGGGTCCAGGGACGTCTGCTGCAACGCATGCTGCGCGCTGATGACCCCATGCGGCAGGTCACCGAGTACACGGTGGCCTTCCATCTCAGGGCTCCAGATCACTACCATCTGCGCCTCCAGCCGGTTGAGGATCAGGAGAGCACTGAGTGGTTCCTGAGCAATGGCGCATACAGTTGGCATGCGGTCCAGGATTTTTCTGATGAACCGCCTCTGGTGACCAAGAAGGCCATTGAACGAGACGAGGAGAGTCGCGACGCCTTTGCCCGCATCAGCGACTTCTTTCGTATGGAACTCGACGGTCTGCGCGAAGATTTCCGCATACAGGCAATCGATGTCGAGACCAGCCCTGAGGACGACGAGGATCGTCCTGAGCTATTGGTCGATACGGCTCGCTACCTGGTCCTGCTGACGGCGCGGCGGCGGGAGTTGCAGGAGCATGTCGACAAGGTGTTCATCGAACTTGATCAGGATTTTGGAACCGTGGCTCTGCGGGTGATCGATGGTAGTGGCAACACCCGCGAGTTCCTTGTCCAGGACATCAGCTATCCTGATGAGATCGACAAGAAGCTCTTTGTGTGGCCGGAGCCGCGCACCTCCGAGTGAGTGTGCGCTAGGAGCAATGGTGTGAGGCAACAGCGTCACAATACCAGATCCTTCTGGCCTGATCAGACCCAGATAGTTGTCTTCATGGATTCCTTCGTGATCTTCGTGTCCTTCGTGGTCAAAAAATGTTCTTACGCTTGATGCCCTGTTTGTCAGGAATCCATATCACGCATTGCGTCTCTTTACGTCTGATCTGATTTCACCACGAAGAGCACGAAGTACACGAAGTACACGAAGTACACGAAGTACACGAAGAAAGAGTGTTTCTGTTCAGTCCGTTCCGCTTTTCGTGGTTACAGAACACCATTGGCGCTAAGAGTCTGTCCTGTCTGAACCTAAATCCGGCTGTCGGCTTGCGGCTGTAGGGCTACTTTACAAGGCGATATCGCCGGATTCAGGCTGTCACTCAGAAGGTGAACCGGTTCTGAGTGCGCATATCCGCTTGAATGGCAACCCTACAGCCTAAAGTCCAGAACCTAACTGCCGTTTTTAGGCTGAACCCTGCTTGCGGGAATACGTCATGTCTCTGACCTTCGCCGACGCCCGAGTCGCCCTTGTCGCACCGGGAGGTCTTGATGAACAGTCCACCGTCGCCCTGATCGACCTGCTGCTCTCAGGCAGCCTGGCCCCTGAAGAGGGGGCCGACCTGCTGGTCACCTGGGCCCAGCGGGGCGAGACCGGAGCCGAGTTGGCGGCGGTGGTCCGGGCCCTGCGGGCCCGGGCGGTGCCGGTGGCCTTGACCCGCTCCAGCGTCGATGTGGTCGGTACGGGGGGGGTCGAGGGCAGCCGCTTCAATGTCAGCACCACCGTGGCCTTCGTCCTGGCCAGCGCCGGCGTGGCTGTGGCCAAGCATGGCAACCGGGGTTCGCGCAGTCCCAACGGCAGTTTCGACTTCCTGGAGGCCCTGGGCATCCCCATCGACTTGCCGCCAGCAGCCCTGACCACCCTGCATCAGGATCATGGCCTGTGCTTCCTGTTCGCCCGGGCCCTGCATCCGGCCATGGCAGCGGCCGTACCCTACCGCAAGCTGGCCGCCCGACGGACCATCTTCAACCTCGCCGGGCCCTTGGCCAACCCGGCCCCGGTCGACCATCTGCTCATCGGGGCCGTCGATCAGCGCAGCGCCCTGGTGCTGGCCCAGGCTCTGCGCCTGCTGGGTGACGGCCGGGCCCTGGTGGTCTGTGGCGAACCGGGCATCGACGAGGTCTCGATCAGCGGCCCGACCCATACCTGGAATGTCACCGCCCAGGACATCAACCAGGGGATCCTGACCCCAGCCCCGCAATCAGTGGTCGACCGCGCCCTGCTGCCCGGTGGGGATGCCACCACCAACGCCGCCCTGTTCGCCCGCCTGATCGCCGGTGATCCCTGTGACGGCCTGGCCGAGATGGTCCAGGTCAACGCCGGTTTGGTCTTCGACCTCCTCGACGGTCAGCCCCCCGTCTACCATGGCCCTGGTTACCATCGTGCCGCCCAACGGCTGGCCGATGGCCGCGTGGCCCGCTTCTTCACTGCCTATCAGGCGGCGGCAGTGGGGCTTGCCTGAGGTCTTGCCAGGACTATCATCACTTTTCTCAATTTATCTTCCATTCCGGCCTGAGTTCATCGGGTCAATGCTGATCATTGGCTAAGGATTCTGTGATGCATGCAGGGCGCTTGCTATGTGCTGTCTTGGCAGTGGTTGCGTGGATGACTCATGCGGTGATGGCAGAGGAGGATGACGGGCCCTGGTCCGAGGATCAGTTCATCAAGAAGACCTTCAATATCAATCGGGTATTGTTCAAGGGCAACGAAGCCTTTACTGATGCCAAGATGCGAGCCTCTCTGGCCCATCATCCAGATGTCCGTAGCGCCATGCATGCATTTTCAGGAGTGGATTTCCGTCGGGCCCTGAAAACCGGCATCACTTTGGGATACCTGGCATCTGGTTTTCCTGAGGTGCAGGTCCGTTTCTCACTGATAGACCAAGATGGTTTGCCGTATCTCTGCTTTTCGGTTACTGAGGGGCCGCGCTATAATCTGCGTTCGCTGGAGGTTGTCGACAGCCCGCCGGATTATCCTCCTGAACTGATCAAAGCCCTGTTGACCCAACCGCTCATCGACCATGCTCCACAACAGCCAGATGATCCGCGCCAACCAAGCCATGATCCGCTGTTGACCATTGGTGGCCATGCCCGCTGTGACATCATGTGGCCCAAGCGGGCTGCGCAGATCATCAATCGGTGGATAGCCCGGTATCATCCTGACGGTCATGTGCCGATGCAGATACGGACGCATGCCTTTGTTGTCAATCCATATGAGATGCGTCAGTTGGTGCGGGTGCTGCCGGATACCGAGCTGCCGATCATTCGTGCTATTCGATGCGAGGGCGACCTGCATCAGGTCCCCGAGGCCATCACCGGGTGGCTGGCGAGCGAAACAGGTCTGGATGTCGGAGTTCCCGCCTCATGTCTGATCAAGTATCGGGTGCGGCGGATCTTGCGGGATTCAGGGTGTTTTGTTCGCTGGGACATGGTGTTTGAACCTGATCCTCAGGATTCCCAGCAGGTGACTGTTGTTCTGCATCTTGATCAGCATGCCACCCTCCCCCTGGCTGGAGCAGCGCTGACTGTGATACAAGAAGACATGAAACGCCTCCACGATCGTCTTCATCAGGACTTGTCCGGACAGGATGCAGGTTTTGTGTTGACCTTTGCCCCCGATGACACCGACTTCGTGGTGGACATGGCCTTCTGGCCTGGTCAGGGTGTTTTCTTGGGCCTCAAGCAGGATGAGGGCACTGCAGACTACGATCTGTCGTTACTGCTGACGGCTGATCAGACCGTGTGGTCATCAGCCCGGAGGGCAGTCCGGTACCGGTTGGCGCGAACAGACCAGTATGGCATGAATGTGACGGTGTCGCTGAAACCATTGTCCTCATCACCTGACGTACCAGAACACCCCCTTCAAGAGGCTGACGATAGTCTGCCCGCTCCACCCTTTAGCATATTTTTCGGTTACGGAGCCTCAAGCGGGTCACGAGGACTCAGCGTGGATTTTCGGTCCACCCCCATGCCGTTTCTGTCATTGGCAACATATGCTGCAGAACGCACGGAGCGTGATGATGGCACCGTGCGCCTGCTGTTTGCCAATCAGGCTGAGGTGCTGTTTGATCAGGAATACCGCCTCCTCCATGCTTCAGTCACCCTCCCCGAAATGGTAGCACTTGTCATGCGTCGTGCTTCGGGTCGTTTCATGGAACTCCAGGATCAGGGTACTGACCAAGTCGATGATGGTTGGCAAATCCAGCAGGTTGACGGATTGTTGTCTCTTGTGCAGATCATGGCGACAGACCTTGAGCCGTTGCTCAGTCTCCTTTCCCCAGCAGGTCAAAGCTCTTTTTTTGGGGACTTGGGTCCTGTTTTTGCTGAAAAGATGCGTGGTGTCACGGCGCTCTTGAGGGCCATGGAGTCGGCGGTGAGTGATGTGCTGTCAGCGGTTGCGGGAGACGCATTCAGCATACCTGAACTTCCTTCCGATGAGATCAATGCTGCTGCCATGATGCTGGCTCATCTCGCAGCAAGCGCGCAGGAGTTCATGGCCCATGATGCCTGGCCGGTCGTCATCCTGTCTGAGGCCAGTCGTTATGTTGAGGGCGTATCAACGCATGGTCAGCTTACCGTGCGCAAACTGATGCATGATGACCGGATCGGCCCCTTGGGGTACTTCTGTGCTGCGGTCTTGTTGGATTGGATCCATGTTCACGACACCGCCCGGATATTTGCAGAGAAGGCCCTGCAGACCAATAGTGCCGAGGCTGTCCTGCGGGAGTTGACTCTGCTTCTGGGCGACCCGCAGCCCTTGGTGAGCGTCTTCAGCGTCATCAATGCCGAGGACTTCTCCTTGCTGTTGCCGGTCTCAGACCGTTCTGCGGTGATTGCCGCGATCCGTTCCTTGCAGGCCGCACCCGAAGACCAGGACCGTTCAGTTCTGTTGCCGGCTATTTTTGACGCCATCTGGCCGCACGAGATGCAGGCGCTGTTCCGCTATGCAATTGAGGCCCTGGTGCCTGAGCGTGATCTGGAAGGGCCGACGATATTGCAGCAGCCCAAAGGGATGTAGCGGCTGGCTGCTACCCACGCCGCGCCCGTCGGGCGATATCGCGTTGGGCGTCGCGTTCGCGTTCGCGGTTGCGCAGGGCCTCGCGCTTGTCGCCCTTGCGGCGGCCCCTGACCAGGCACAGTTCGATCTTGGCCCAGCCCTTGCGGAAGTAGATCGACGCTGGCACCAGGGCCAGGCCCTTGGTGCGCAGACTGCCGGCCAGGCGGACCAGTTGGCGCTGATGCAGTAGCAGCTTGCGGGTGGCTAGCGGCTCATGGTTGAAGATGCCGGCGGCCTGACGGTAGGGGGCGATGTTGAGCCCATGCAGCCATAGCTCGCCGCGCTCGTCGAGGCGGGCATGGGCATCAGCCCATTGGCCACCGTGGTCACGCAGGCTCTTGACCTCGGTCCCGGTCAGCACCATGCCGGCCTCGAAGCGTTCGAGGATCTCGAAGTCATGGCTGACGCGTCGGTTGCGCATCACCATCAGGATGTCGTCGGGCGCTTTCTTGCCAGGACCGTGTGCCATGGTCAGGAGCATACAGCCCGGATCGCCCAGCCAAGGCCCGGAGCCCGGCGGCGCCGGGGCTGTGGTGGTAGCGCCGGCTTTAGCCGGCATGGACGGCGGTCTTTAGTCTGCCGATTGGGCATTGGCCGTTTTTGACCGTGATGGTTCTAGTCAACCCATGTGAGCACACGATTATATGCGCAGATATGTGAAGCCGCTCTTTCGTAGCGCCGGCTTTAGCCGGCGCTACGTGTGAGCGGCAAACCGCACATCGGCTGTTGTCGTGTTGTGCGCACAGACAACCAGGGTTGCGGGCCATGGTCCGTCTCAGCCGCCTTGAACGACAGCCCTCCCGCCTGATGTCGCCTCAGCCCTGGTCCCGCACGGTCAGCAGACGCAGGGGCTGGTCGGCGGCGACGAAGCGGGCGGCGCAGCCGGGGGGGATCGGTCGTTGGAGGTGGGCGCCGTCGAGATAGCAGCAGATGCCGGGGATGGTGGGGGTCAGTTGCAGCTGCTGGGGTGGTGCCTGGCAACCGCTGGTGCGGGTGAAGCGGCGATGGCCGAAGAAGGGTTCGCGCACCAGGTAGAGCAGGACCGGGCCCGGCGGGGGCGGAGCGGCACCGGCCGAGGCGATGGCGCCGCTGGCCCCAGTGGCGGTGCTGATCCAGACGCCAGACGCGGCCTGGACCTCCTCGCCCTGGGCGTCATGCAGACGGTAGCGGGTCATGGCGGCGGGGTTGGCATTGGTGAACAGGGCGTCGTTGAGGATCAGGTCGCCAGCCCCGTTGCGCATCCGGCCGCTGCCCAGATCGACGATGTGCAGGCGCAGGCGATGGCAGCGTTCCTCGGCCGCCCGGCCGGCCAGCCAGTCCTCGACCAGGGCGGCCACGGTCTCGGCCCGGATGCGGGTGTAGTGACCGACGCTGCGGTGGGGGTCGGAGTTGACGCTGATCACCGGGGTGTCGTTGAGCAGGGCATGGCAGGCCAACACGGTGCCGTCACCGCCCACGGTGACGATCAGGTCGGCCTCGGCGGCGGCCTGGGCATCAAGGACATCGACCTGACGCTCATCGACCCGGCAGTGATGCAGTTGCTGGTGGACGATGCCCAGGCAGCGATGGTGGGCGGCGTGGGCCTCTTCCAGTTGGCGGCGGTCCTGGGCCCCGATCGCGTCCAGGCAGGCGACCTCGTCGGCCGACCAGCGTTCCAGGGCGGTGCGCTTGCTGACCACCAGGACCCGCGGCCCGGACATCATCCACCTCCCTGGTCGACGGCATGTCGTTGGCGGACCTCGGTATCGGCGGCGATGATGGTGGCCAGATCCGGGTCGCAGATGTTCGGGGCCCTGCTCACAGCCGCTTCCAAGGCGGTGAAGATGCCGGTGAAGGGGATGCGGCCGGCCAGGAAGTCGGCCACCGCCAGTTCGTTGGCGGCATTGAGGATGGTCGGGGCCACCCCGCCCTGGCGCAGGGCGGCGCGGCCGAGGTCGATGGTCGGAAAGCGGTCGAGATCCGGGGCGGTGAAGGTCAACTGGGCCAGACGGGCCAGATCGGGGGCGGCCACCGGGCCGGGCAGATGGCGCGGCCAGGTCAGGGCCAGCTGGATCGGGGTGCGCATGTCCGGCAGGCCGAGCTGGGCCAGCAGGGAGCCGTCGCGAAAGGCCACCAGGCTGTGGACGATGGACTGGGGATGGATGAGGATTTCGATGCGCTCGGCCGGGACATCGAACAGCCAATGGGCCTCGATCAGCTCCAGGGCCTTGTTCATCAGGGTGGCCGAGTCGATGGTGATCTTGGGGCCCATGTTCCAGGTGGGATGGGCCAGGGCCTCATCAGGGCTGACCGTCTCCAGGTCGGGGCGCTGCCGCAGAGGCCCGCCGCTGCCGGTGATGATCAGGCGTTCGACATCCGCCGGATCATGGCCGGCCAGGCACTGGAAGATGGCCGAGTGCTCGCTGTCGATGGGCAGCAGGCTGGCTCCGCTGGCCGCTGCGGCCCGGCGGATGAGGGCCCCGGCCATGACCAGCGGCTCCTTGTTGGCGATGCCCAGACGCTTGCCGGCAGCCACCGCCGCCAGGGTCGCCTGCAGGCCGGCGGCTCCGACGATGGCGGTGATGACGGTGGTCACGGCTGGCGCGGCGGCGACCTCTTCCAGGGCCTGGGGGCCGGCGGCCGTGGCGATGCCGCTCCCGGCCAAAGCCTGGCGCAGATCCTCATGGCCGGCCGGATCGGCGATCACGGCCACCTGGGGGTGATGGCGGCGGGCCAGCTCGGCCAGGGTGTCGACCTGTCGCCAAGCAGTGATGGCGTGGATGCGGCAGCCCAGATCCTCGGCCACGGCCAGGGTGTTGCGGCCGATGCTGCCGGTCGCGCCCAGGATGGTCAGGCATTGCCCGGACGGGGTCATGCCAGGGCTCGCAGGGCGGCCAGCAGACGGCAGTTCTCCTGCGGGGTGCCGGTGTTGATGCGCAGGTCGTGGCGCAGCTGCGGGGTATCCCACCAGCGGACCAGCAGGCCGCGCTGGGCCACGGCGCGCATGATCTCGCCGGCCCGGGTCCCGACCCGGCACAGTAGGAAGTTGGCCGCCGAGGGGGGCCAGGTCCAGCCCAGGGCCTTGACGCCCTCCTCAAGCTGACGCCGGCCGGCCAGGGTATCAGCCACGGTACGGCGGAAGTAGGCCCGATCACGCAGGGCGGCGATGCCCATGGCCTGACTGAGGGCATTGACGTTGTAGCTGTCCTTGACCTTGTTGAACAGGCTGATCAGGTCCGGATGGGCGAACAGCAGCCCCAAGCGGGCCCCGGCCAGACCGTAGCTCTTGGAGAAGGTCCGCAGGACGATGAGGTTGGGCAGCGATTCCAGTTCCGGCAGCAGGCTGGCCCCGGCGCCGGCGAAATCGACATAGGCCTCATCGACCACCACCACCGCCTCGGTGGCGCGGGCCAGGGCAGCCAGTTGGGCGCGCGGGATCAGGGTGCCGGAGGGGTTGTTGGGATTGGCGATCAGGATCAGGCGCGGCCTGGCGGCCGTCAGGTCGGGCAGGCCCCAGTCGGCGGCGAAGGGCACGGTGACCAGCTGGGCCTCCTGGAGGGCGGCCAGGGTCTGGTAGAGGCCGTAGGTCGGATGGGGCACCACCACCCGGTCGCCGGGCCGCAGCAGGCTGCGGTAGATGATGGTCAGGCAGTCATCAGAACCGTTGCCGACCAGGATGCGGTCGGCCGCGACCCGGTAGACCCTGGCGGCGGCCCGCCGCAGGGCGCTGGCGGTCGGATCCGGATAGCGGCGCAAGGCATTGGGGTCGATGCTGGCCAGCACCTGGAAGACGCCGGGAGCCGGGGGCCAGGGCGACTCGTTGGTGTTGAACTTGATCGCCCGTGGTGACTGTTCGCCGGGCACATAGCCGGCCATGGCCTGGACCGCAGGGCGGACCAGGGCCGTGGCCGGACAGCTGGGATTGACTGGGGCTTTGGGCATGGCGGCAGCTACCTGGGCTTGTTCAGCCAGCGCGGATCCGGGCCAGTTCGGCGGCCGTCTCACGGGCGGCCTGTTCGATCTGCTCAGGACTGCCCGAGGCCAGATTGCCGCCCATGCCCACGGCCACCGCCCCGGCGGCGAACCAGTCCTTCATGTTGCCCAGCGACACGCCGCCGGTCGGCATCATGTGGATGTCGGGCAGGGGGGCCTTGACGGCCTTGATGTAGTCTGGCCCCACGGCGCTGCCGGGGAAGATCTTGACCGCTGCCGCGCCAGCCGTCCAGGCCTGGACGATCTCGGTCGGGGTCAGCCCACCGGGCATCATGGGGATGCCCAGATCAAGGGCCGCCGCCAGCAGATCCGGCTCGTAATGCGGCGATACGGCAAAGCGGGCCCCGGCGGCATGGGCCTGTTCCAGCTGGGCGACACTGCGCACCGTCCCGACCCCGATGACCGCCGTATCGCCCATCTCGTCAACCATGCGGGCGATGGCCTCACAGCAGTCAGGCGTGGTATAGGTCAGCTCCAGGGCCCGCAGACCACCCGCCAGCAGGGCCCGGCAGATCTCAGCGGCATGATCAACGCCCTTGGCGCGGATCACCGCCACCACGCCGAGGTCCTTGAGGGTTTCAATGAAGTCCATGACTGCTCCTTCGTGTGCTGCGGGGTCAGGGGGCTGGGGATCAAGGGGCTGACGTTCCGCCCCAAGGACACTGCCTTATCGTCCCCGCAGCTGTCAGACAAGCGGCATCCGCGCTCGTGTGCGCGGGTGGGGGGTGATGGAGGGGGCGTTTCGGCATTGCGTGTGGCTGGCACCCCAGCTCTGATAGCCAAGCGTTGGGCCTGAAATGGCCTCACGCAGAGACCGCAAAGAGCGCAACGGCCCTGCGGGGGGCGGCGGAATACGGGGATCAGACATGCACATGTCTGCATGCTCTTGGCGCTCTTGAACGAAGCAGGCGTGAGGAATCTTCTGGAATGGCCGTACACGAGCGCGCGCCCGGATCGCATAGGGAATTGGGTGACACGGCAGGGGCCACCAGGAACCCTGCAGACCCTCAAAGAGGACTCTGAGACAGCGATGCCGGAGATTGCGGTGGGAGTGTTTGCCTTTTTCCCCAACAGTTCCGGCTGGTATAAAGTGCTCATGGCAGTCGATATCGTTCTAGACCGTGTGCGCCTGGCCGATCTGTGTCGGCGTTACCATGTGGCCAAGCTGGAGCTGTTTGGCTCGCGTGCCAAGGGGACTGCGGGTCCAGAGAGCGACGTGGATTTGCTGGTGACGTTTACGGGGCGGACACCCGGTTTGGCCTTTGTGTCCATGGTCGAAGAGCTGGAAGCCATTTTCGGACGTCATGTCGATCTGCTGACGCGCGGTGATGTGGAGCGAGACGAGAATCCTATTCGTCGCCAGAGCATCCTCGGATGCACCGAGTCCCTGTATGCTGCTTAACGCTGATGATATCGCTCGCCTTCAGGACATGGTCATTTGGTAGCGAAAGGCGATCGCCATCCTCGGCGGATTGTCATTCGATGCGCTGATATGCAACGAGGAGAAACGTCTGGCATTGGTCCGTTGCATTGAAGTTATCGGCGAAGCGGGGCAGAAGGTAGCCCCAATCGTCAAAGACGCACTGCCAACTGTCCCGTGGCCAGCCATGTACGGCATGCGTAACCGGCTGATTCATGACTATGGCAATACCAACTACGAAGTCGTGTATGATGCGGGCAAAAACGGGGACAGGCAATAAGTCATTCGACCCGCCGCTGTCAGAGGCCGAAGTGGCCGGCATCATCGACGGCCTGCCCCGCGCCTCGGTCTACGACCTCCGGGCGGTGTGCCTCCTGGAGTTGCTTTACGGCTGCGGCCTGCGGATCTCGGAGGCCCTGAATCTCGACCTGGACGACCTCGACCTCCACCGCCGCACCGTGCTCATCCGTGAGAGCAAGCACGACCAGACCCGTCTCGTCCCGTTGCCCAGGACCGCCAAATCCAGCCTGCAGGCCTACCTCAGCCTTCGCAAGGCGCTGGTCATCGGTCCCGACCGAGGCGCTCTGTTCCTGACCCAACAGGGCCGACGGTGGGCCATCGGGTCGATCTACGTCATCTTCAGACGCCTCAACGACCAGGGCCTCTGCGCCGGCCGCACCCTGCATCCCCATATCTTCCGGCACTCCATCGCCGTCCACCTGCTGCGACGCGGAGCGGACATCCGCTACATCCAGCAGTTCCTGGGCCACGCCAGCCTCGACACCACCAAGATCTACCTGCGGCTGGTGCCAGGGCACCTCAAAGAGGACTACGAGGCGGCTATGCCGGAGATCGAGGTGGGGGCGGGGGCGTCGGATTGGTAGTGGACGCAC
Organism: Planctomycetota bacterium; assembly: GCA_007131555.1. GTDB lineage: Bacteria > Planctomycetota > UBA11346 > UBA11346 > UBA11346 > SLQH01. The sequence goes on from SLQH01000477.1 coordinate 12,981, forward strand.
GAAAGATGTACGATATCATGTACATAACGAACAAGTAGGGGGAGAGCCATGGGAGCCATCGCCGCGACCGAAGCCCGAAGGACAATTTTTGCGCTGATCGAGCGGGTTTCAGAGAACCGCGAAGCCGTGGAGATCACCTCCAAGCATGGGAATGCCGTGCTGATGAGTCTGGATGAATATGAGTCGCTGCAAGAGACAGCGCATCTGCTGCGCTCGCCTGCGAATGCCAAGAGACTCCTGGAATCCATCGGACAGGCTCGTAAGGGCAAGGGGCGGGAAAGGAATCTTGCCAAGTGCGATTGATCTTCACGCCCCATGCGTGGCAGGAGTATCAGCAGTGGTTGCAGGAAGACCGGGCCGTCTTGAAGCGGATCAACCGGCTCATCGAAGATGCGTTGCGCGAACCATTTTCCGGCATCGGCAAGCCTGAACCACTCAAGCACATGTTGCAGGGCGCATGGTCGCGTCGCATCACCGAGGAGCACCGCCTTGTCTACTTGGTCGAAGGCGATGATCTGGTGGTGGTCCAGCTGCGCTACCACTACTGAGCGATTCACGCAGGCGGGGCGGCCATCCTCGTGGATGACCAGCCCGTCCCGACGCATAGGCTCCCGGTCATGCGAGGGATGCTGAGCAGGTTGTGCCGGGGTGCTGGCCGGATGGCGATCGCCGTCCTGCTGCTCCTTGTCGGCATGCTGACCCCGGCTCCCCCATGCCCTCAGTCCATCGCCCCAACGGGCCACGTCCTCCATGCGCGAAGTCCACAAACATCAATTCGACCCCAGTCGCCGCTTTGGCTGCATTGCACAGGTCGCTGTGTGCGCCGGGCTTTTCTCTGTGTGCTCTGTGCTCTTTGTGGTAAATAATCGGGCCGTCGGTTCCTGAATCATCCCTGATGTGGTCAGCGCATAGGAAGACCAGGGATGCACGGAAGTGTGCTCAGTAACCTGTATCCGACCGTGTCAAGACGTCCGGATGCTTCTTGGTGCAATTCCATCGGTCCGCGTTCCTGAAGCCGCCCTCCATCGCCCATCATCTATCGCTTGGGGTGATGGTCAGGGCCAGGTCCTGTGAGGGGGATGGGAGGTGGATGGTGAGGCGGCCGTGGCGGTCGGCGCTGCGGGTCCGGTTGAAGCGCTGGTGGCCTGTGTGGAGGTCGTGGCCGCGTAGGCGGTAGTTGATTCCGGGGTGGAAGCCGTCGATGACGATGACTCCGGCGACTTGGGGTCGGGGCAGACCTTCGATCAGATGGGCATGCCAGGTGTCGGCTTGGTGGCGGGGCCAGAGCAGGGCTTGGCTGGGGCTCTGCCAGCCGATGGTCCGCCAGGGGGCCTGGTTGTCGAGTTGGCGATGGCGCAGGTCGGGGTCGGTCCAGTCGATCCGGGCCACGGCGTCGGCCAGGGGGCGATAGAGCGGCCACAGGTCGTGATGATCGATGTAGACATCCCACCACCAGTTCATGGCCGAGCCGTAGCCCCCCAGGAGGAAGCCGGCCCAGGCCTGATGGAGCAGGAGCAGGCCCTGGGGGTCGATGGCATTGCCGGGGTTGTCGTCGTTGCTGCCATGGAAACCGGTCTCGGAGAAACGGAAGGGGCGGGGGTCGTCGGCCACCAGGTCGCCCAGGCTGGTCAGCAGACCGACGCCATCCTTGTCCGGTTCGGCCAGATGTTCGAAGCGGGGGACGTAGGCGTGGAAGTCGATCAGGTCGAGGGCCGGAGCCCGCAGGACGCGCGGCCATTGCCGGGGCCGGGCCAGGGATGCGGCGATCAGGCGCTTATCCTGGTCGAGTTGGCGCAGCGCTGTGGCGGCGCCTTGGATCCAGGCGTAGGCTCGCTGTTCACCATCCTCCAGGGCCAGGCCCTGTTCGCCGATGACCTCGTCGATCTCGTTGAACAGCTCCCAGGCCATGATGGTGGGGTCGGCTCCGTAGCGGGCCATGAGATAGCGCAGGCGCCGGACGTAGGCGGCCGGCGGGGGGTTGGCGAAGAAGGTTTCGACCCGCTCTTCCAGGCTGTCGCCGTAGGGGGCGTTGCGGTGATGGATGAGGTCGTGATGGTTGTCGAGGACCAGAGTCACCCGTAGGCCCTGGCGGCGGGCCAGGGACAGGACGCGGTCGAGCATCCAGGCCTGGTCGAGGCGGTAGTCGTCTGGCTGCTGGCCTTCGATCTGGCAGCTCCAGCTGGCGCACCACAGGCGGAAGTGGTTGCCGCCGTTGATGGCCAGTTGCAGCAGGTGCATGCGTAGATGATCGATGCGGTTGGCCCCCACGCCCCAGGCGATGTTGGCCCCGATGGGGATGAAGGGGCGGCCGTCGCTGGTGGCCAGGAGACGGGGATTATGGGGGCTGATGCCGATCATTCTCAGAGGTTCGGCCGGGGCGACCTGGAAGACCCCGCTGGCCAGGGGGCGGTTGTCAGGGCTGCTGAGCTGCCAGGAGTGGTCGCCGGGCAGGTCGAAGCGATGGCGCAGGCGCAATTCCTCCGGCCCGGTGGCGGTGAACTCTGGGCCGCTGCCGTCGGCGCTGCGGGTCGGGCGGTAGGGCCGATAGAGGAAAGCCGACCGGGTCCGTTGGCCGCCGGACGGGTCGGTGATGGTCAATTGCGGGGTGCGGGTGACATCCAGATGGCGCCAGTCGTCGGTCAGTTCCAGACGCCATTCGGCCAGACCGACCATCAGCTCATCACTGCCGACCGGCTCCAGGTCCAGGCCCAGGGCGCAGCCGACGATCAGCAGCAGGGCGGCGATGCGGCGGTAGAGGGCCAGATAGCGTGGGCAGACCCGCTGGGGGGCGCAGTGGGCCGCCGCCCGCCGCCCGGCGGCGATGCGGGCCTGGCGCCGGGTCGGATCATCGAGCAGATCCTGGACTGCGGTGGTCAGGTCTGTGATCTGACGCGGACGGGCCTCGACCAGCCCCTGCTGGCCCAGATCAATGAGTCCGCCGACCGCCGGGGCCACCACCGGCACGCCGGCCCCGGCGGCCTCGATCGCGGCCAGGGGCTGGCCTTCGTGGCGGGAGGTCATCAACAATACGTCCATGGCCGCCAGGGCCTCGGCGGTGGCACAGTGACCGGCGAAGTGGACCCGCAGCCCCAGGGCCGCCGCCCGGAGCTCCAGGTGACGCCGCTGGTCGCCCTGGCCGCAGATCACCCCTTGCACCGGGCGTTGCTGCTGGAGGGCTGCCAGGCAGTCCAGCCACAGGTCACCATCCTTGACCGGGGCCAAGCGCCCCAGAAAGCCGATGCGGGGCCGGTGCGGGTCGAGCTGGTCATGCCAGGGGGCGCTGTGGGGCGTGACCGGCCGCACCGGGACCGGCAGGCAGTGCCAGGCCGGGGGTCGGCCCAGGTGAAAGTGGTCGCGCAGGGTCTGCACCAGGGTCGGGGTCAGGCTGTGGCAATGGCCGTAGCGGGCTGCCAGGCGCTCACCAGCCAGGATCGCCTGGGCGATCAGGGGATGGAAATGGCCGCTCAAGACATGGCCGTGATAGCTGTGCAGGCAGGGCAGGGCCAGATGACGGGCGATCAGGCGCCCCATCAGGCCGGCCTTGGCGGTATGGGTATGGAGGAGGTCAGGACGCAGGCACCGTAGGCGACGGGTGAGGTGCTGGGCAGCCCTGATCTCGGCCCAGGGGTCGATGCGCCGGGCCAGCCCCGGCACCGCCTCGACCCTGATGCCGGCTGCGGTGAGCTGCGGGGTGAAGTCCGGCTCATCTGCCGCCACGCTACCGCTGAGGACTCTGACCTCATGGCCCATGCTCTGGGCGTGGGTCGCCAGTTCGACCAGCACTCGGGCCGGGCCGCCATCATTGAGACGGGCGATGAGGTGGATGATCCGCACGCCAGAGGCTCCGTGGGCAAGGGGGGGTGATCGATTGTTGCAAAGCAGCCAGGACATCAGCCAGGTGCTGTTGCGCCGGCTCTTTCATGCTGACTCCTGAACTCATACCCCCGCCCGGTTTCTGGGCAAGGTACAGGCTTGAGCAGGCCACGATTTGACAGATCTGTAAAGATGCGTATAGCATAGACGTCAAAAGCACAGGTCCTATCACATCGTCGTCGGCGGGGTGATGGATGTTGTGCACAGTCTCTCGTCGATATCCGTCAGGATCTCGACGAGAACGCCCACGTTGAGCAGGTTGGTACGGTGAAAGTGTTCTGTGATGGTTCTCACAAGATCCGGTATTGATAGACCAAATGCCCTTGAAAGGCCGAGATGCAGTCTTGTCTGATGCAGTATTCAGCGTCTTGTCCGTAAAGGGTCTCAACGTGGATCGTCCCTAATCCATGAAGGTGACTATCCATGCTGTATTATCTGTTGGCCGCCCTGGGCGGCGTCGTGGTGGGCGCAGTGGCCGCCTCTCTTGTGGCTGTGCGGCGTTGCGTGGCCCATCGCGAGGCGGCTGCCAAGACCCTTGAAGATGACCGCCAGACGGCCCTGATCGGCGCCCGTGAAGCGGCCCAGGCCGAACTGGAGCGCGATCGTCTGGATCTGGCTGAGCAGCGTCGTGAGATCGAACAGCTGGCGGCCAAGACCACCCGCCGTCAGGAGCGCCAGGCGGCTCAGGAAGAGGCGCTTGATGCTCGTGACAAGGTCCTCGAAGAGAAACTCGCCGCCTGTGATCGTCGGGAAGCCAAGCTGCTGCGGCGAGAGGAGGAGCTTGAGATCCGTTCTGGGGAACTGGAGCAGCGGTCTCAGGCGGTCATTGATCAGGAGCAGGGGGTCGCGGCCCGGCTGGCCGAGATCGCCGGCCTGAGTCGTGATGAGGCGGCGACCCGGCTGTTGCAGCAGCTCGATGCCGAGATGGCCATCGAACAGGCCGAGATCATCGCCAAGAAGACCAAGGAGATCGAGGCCCGGGCCAAGGAGGTCGGCTGCGAGATCGTTGGTCGGGCCATCCAGCGCTACGCCGCCGAACATACCGCCGAGACCACCACCGCCGTGGTCAAGCTGGGCGATGATGACATGAAGGGGCGCATCATCGGTCGTGAAGGTCGTAACATCCGCGCCTTTGAACAGGCCACCGGGGTCGACCTGATCATCGATGACACCCCCAATCAGATCACTGTCAGCTGCTTTGACGGCATCCGCCGTGAGATCGCCCGCCAGACCCTGGTCGAGCTGGTCGCCGATGGGCGCATCCAACCGGCCCGGATTGAGGAAGCCCTGCAGAAGGTCCAGCAGGACATGGATCGGGCGGTGCTCAAACTGGGCGAGGATGCCGCCTTCGAGTGTGATGTCTCAGGTTTGCATCCCCAGTTGCTGCGCATGCTCGGCAAGCTGCATTATCGCAGCAGCTACGGTCAGAATGTGCTGCGCCATGCCATCGAGGTCGCCCATCTGGCCGAGGCCATGGCCAGCGAACTGGGTCTGGACGCCAAGCTGGCCAAGCGCTGCGGCCTGCTACACGATATCGGCAAGGCCCTTGATCATGAGCATGAGGGCAGCCATCCCGAACTGGGGGCTGAGGCCCTACGCCGCTACCAGGAACACCGCCTGGTGGTCAATGCCGCCCTGGCCCATCATGAGGGCAAGGAGTCCCTCGGCATCTACACCACCCTCACCGCCGCCGCTGACGCCATCTCGGCCGCCCGCCCCGGTGCCCGGCGTGAGAACGTCGAGCGCTACCTCAAGCGCCTTGAGCAGCTCGAGGACATCGCCCTGGGCTACAAGGGGGTGATGAAGGCCTACGCCATCCAGGCCGGGCGCGAACTGCGGGTGTTCATCAACGGCAATACCCTTCAGGATGCCGCCCTGCCCAAGGTCGCCCGTGACATCGCCAAGCGCATCGAGACCGAGGTCGCCTATCCCGGCGAGGTCAAGGTGACCCTGATCAGAGAGACCCGCAGTACTGCTGTGGCCCGTTGACCGGAGTCCGCTGATGTCCGCCCAGGCGGCTGTTGCCGACATTCTGCGCATCGACGGCCTGGTCATCGCTGTCGATGGCCGGCCGCTCTGTCATCCGGTCGACCTGACGCTGGGACTTGGTCAACGCCTGCTGATCCAGGGCCCGTCTGGCTGTGGCAAGACCACCCTGCTGCGGTGTCTGCTGGGCTTTGCCTGGCCGTCGGCGGGCAGCATCGTCATCAATGGTCTGCCTTTGACCTCGCAGAACTGTTGGCAGCAGCGCCGATCGCTGGCCTATGTGCCCCAGGAGATCGATCTGGGCCAGGGCCTGGTGAGCGAGGTGATGCAGCGCCCCTTCGCCGTGCAGGCCAATGCCGGTCGGGGGGATACGGCTGTCCTTGAGGCCCTGATGCAGGAACTGGGTCTGGGGTCGCAGTTGCGCGAACGCCGGATCGAGCAGCTGTCCGGGGGTGAGAAGCAGCGCCTCGGCCTAGTCATCGCCCTGGCCCTGGAGCGTCCCCTGCTGGTGCTCGACGAACCGTCCTCGGCCCTGGATGCGGTGGCCCGTGATCTGGTCCTGGCGGCCTTGGAGCGGCGACCGCATCTGGCGGTGCTGAGCGTCAGCCATGATCCCCACTGGCGCTTGGAGCAGCAACGGACCTGCCTCATGCGGCTGACGAGCGGGGAGGCCCCATGAGTGCAGTCGCCATCACGACTCCCGGCATGCTGGTCGCCTACCTCATGGCCCTGCTGCCGGTCCTGGCCCTGCTGTGGTGGCGGGTACCCCTGGTCAGCACGACCCTGATCGCCCTGCTGCGGATGAGCGTCCAACTGCTGTTCGTGGCCCTCTATCTCCAGGTCATCTTTCGCCTCGACCGGCCCTGGCTGACCGGCCTGTGGCTGGTGGCTATGATCGTGGCCGCCGAATGGAACATTGTGCGCGGCTGCGGCTTCTCCTGGCGGCGGGCGGCGTTGCCCATCGCCGCCGGCCTGGTGCTGGGTACCGCCCTGCCCCTGCTGGTGCTGATGCTGGGGGTTCTGGGGCACAGCGCAGTGCTGGAGCCGCGCTATGCCATCCCCCTGGCCGGCATGATCCTCGGCAACTGCCTGCGGGCCGACATCGTTGGCCTCAAGAGCGCCTTCGGCAGCCTGCGCCGGGAGCGCAAGGCCTATGAGCTGCATCTGGCTTGGGGCGCTCGGGCCAGCGAGGCCTTTGCACCCTATGCCGCCGCCGCCCTGCGGGCGGCCTTGGAGCCCACCATCGCCACCATCGCCACCATCGGCCTGGTGTCCCTGCCGGGCATGATGACCGGTGTCATCCTGGGTGGCACCGATCCGGCCACCGCCGTCTGCTACCAGATCGCCATCATGGCCGCGATCTTCGCCGGCACCACCCTGACCGTGATGGTGGCGGTCAGTCTGCTGCGCCGCAGCGCCTTCGATGTCGCCGGCAATCTGGATGAGACCTTGTTCAGCCAGCCTGAGGGCTGATGCCCTGATCAGCAGTCTTGGCGATCAGGTCCCGGAAGACCTCCTCAAGGCTGCGCTTTTCAGGACTGAACTCGTCCACCGGGCCGAGATCAAGGGCCAGGGGGAGAAGACGATCGCGAGCATCATCGTCCAGGTCGATGCTCCAGGTCTGCTCTCCATGCCTGGTGAAACTGCGGACCCATGGCGCGGCCTCCAGGGCCGTCTCCATGGCCTTGGCAGGGGCCCGACAGCGGAGCAGTGCCCGACAGATCTGGTGGGCCCGGCGTTGCAACACGCCGACTGGTTCATCGAGAACTGTGCGGCCATTGTCGATCATGACCGCCCGATCGCAACAGCGTTCGACCTCTGCCAGGATATGGGTCGACAGCACAATGGCGTGGTCATCAGACAATTCGCGGATCATATCGCGGAAGTTGGCCACCTGGGCAGGGTCAAGTCCGGCGGTGGCCTCATCAAGGATGAGCAGGGGGGGGGCTCCGAGCAGGGCCTGGGCCAAGCCGACGCGCTGGCGGTTGCCGCCTGACAGCTTGTGGATATGCCGCCGTTCGACGCCGGTCAAGGCACATCGTTCCATGACTCGCCATACCTCATGGCGGCGGGCGGTGGCGGTGATCCCCTTCAGGCGGGCGACATGGTCAAGATAGGCGGTGACGCGCATCTCGCCGTAGAGGGGCAGATCCTGGGGCAGATATCCGATCAGGCGCCGGCAGGCCAGAGGGTCCTCGCTCTGATCATGGCCATCAATGACCACCCGTCCGGCACTGGGGGCGAGGTGTCCGGCGATGATCTTCATGGTAGTCGATTTGCCGGCACCGTTGGCTCCCAGCAGGCCCACGACATGACAACGGTCCAGGACCAAGTCCACTCCGTCGAGGGCCTGGATGGTCGCGAAGCGTTTGCGCAGTTGATGGGCCTCAAGCAGCAGGGTCATCGTGTCTGGCTCCGGGAGTGGTCATCGCCCAGGCGACCATGGCGGACGCTGACTCCGGTCTCTGTCCAGATGTCCTGGAGGCCGGCCAATATGGCTTCGCTGGGATGGACCTGCCAGCCATCGCCGCAGCGCAGGGTCAGCAATACGTCATGTCCGGTCTGCACCAGGGCGGTGACCGGGCAGGTGCCATTGTGGGCGGCCATCAGATCACGGGTCTGGGCAAGGCGCTGTGGGGTCAGGGGATCTTCGGCATCAACATGCAGGGTGATCTCGCGGGTCAGGCGTTCTCCGGCCAGGTCGATCGGTACCATCTCGGCGATGATCAGCGACGGGATCTCCTCGGTGTCGTCATCCATCGCCTCGCCGTCGTTGGCCTCATTGCCGTCCTGGGTCTGGGCCGGGCGCCGCCGGCGTTGCCGTTTGTCGACAGTGCCCTGGAACAGGGCCACCAGATCAGGGGTGCAATCAGCAGCGAAACGCTCGCACGGACCGGGTTCATAGATGCCCCGACGGTTTTCACGACCGGCAAACAGCACGCCTTCAAAGCGGCCATGATCATCTTCCAACGACAGGATCGACATCGGTTTTCCGGACTTGGTCTTGATGTCGCGTCGTGACAAGACCACGGCCCCGACGATGACATCTCCGGCCGGCCGGGCGATCAGGTCGATGCTGCGATGGGTGGCGTGCAGATCAAGGGTGGCGCGATGTTCATTGAGGGGATGGCTGCTGATCCAATACCCGGTCAATTCCTTTTCGAAGGCCAGGCGTTGCCCCAGGCCCCAGTCCTCCATGACGGGTAGGGCCTGGGTCTGGGCCCGGAAGGCCTCGTCTTCTTCAAAAGCGTCAAAGAGGGTGGCCTGGGCGGCGGCCTTGGTCTTGGCGATGCGTTGACCGCGATCAAAGGCCATGTCGATGGCCGCGCAGGCGGCCTGACGGTTGGGGTGCAGACTGTCGAAGGCTCCGGTCTTGACGAGGTGTTCAATGACCCGTTTGTTGACGGTGCGGGTATTGATGCGAGCGCAGAGGTCGAACAGGGATGTGAAGGGGCCGTCCTGGTCACGCAGGGCGCTGAGATGCTGGGCGGCGTTGTGACCGACCCCCTTGATGCCGCCGAAACCGAAGCGGACGCTGGTTCCGGTATAGGTGAACTCCCAGCCGGATTCGTTGATGTCCGGCGGCAGCACCGGAATGTTGCGGCGTTGCAACTCCTGGGAAAACAAGGTCATCTTGTCCTTGTTGCCCATCTCGTAGATCAGGTTGGCGGTCATGAAGGCGGCGAAGTGGTGGGCCTTCATGTAGGCCGTCCAGTAGGCGATCAGGCCGTAGCAGGCCGAATGTGACTTGTTGAAGCAGTAGCTGGCGAAGCCGAGGATGTTCTCCCACATCGCCGCCGACTTCTCGGCCGGGAAGTCGTGGCGCTCCAGGGCTCCGGCGATGAAGCGTTCGCGCAGGCTCTGGAGCATGGCCAGGATCTTCTTGCCCATGGCCTTGCGCAGGTCATCGGCCTCGGCCGGGCTGAAGCCGCACAACTCGCGGGCGATGTTCATGACCTGTTCCTGGTAGATGTACAGGCCGTAGGTCTCCTGGAGGATGGCTTCCAGGACCGGGTGCGGGTACTCGACCTTCTGCCGGCCATGCTTGCGCTCACAGTAGTCGATGTGCATGTTGGCCCCCAGGGGGCCGGGCCGGTACAGGGCCACCAGGGCGATCATGTCCTCAAAACGGTCTGGCTGAAGATGACGGATGAGCTGTTGGAATCCGGTTGATTCACATTGGAACACGCCCAGGGTCTCGCCGGTGCCGAGGAACTGGAAGGTCCGGCGGTCATCCAGGGGTAGGGACGGGAAGTCGATCCGGGCGCCGTCGACCTGGGCCGCGATGTCGGCAGCGGTCTTGAGGATGGACATCGTCTTGAGCCCCAGGAAGTCCATCTTCAACAGGCCGCAGGCCTCGACCTGGGTCATGTCGTACTGGGTCGCGGGGCGCCCCTTGACGGCGCATACGGGCACGTAGTCGTGGACGGGGCCGGGGGCGATGATGACACCGCAGGCATGGACTCCCAACGACCGGCCCAGGTTCTCAAGGCCGGCTGCGGTGTCAAAGACCTGCTTGGCCCTGTCGTCGTGCGTGTAGCGGGCAAGCATGGGTTCAGCCACGTCATAGGTGTCATCCTTGATCGGCTTATGGCCCAGGCAGACAGGGATGGTGTGCTTGCCGGAGGGGTCTTCGGGGACCAGGTTGGCCAGGGTCTGGGCATCCTCAGGGGTCCAGCCATAGGCCCGGGCGACGTCCTTGATGGCCATGCGGGCCTTCATGGTGCCCAGGGTCATGATCTGGACCACGGCTTCACTGCCATATTTCTGGCTGACGTAGTCGATGACCCGGCCCCGGCCGTCCTTGCAGAAGTCGATGTCGATGTCGGGCATCGATTTGCGGCCCGGATTGAGGAAGCGTTCAAACAGCAGACCGTAGCGCAGAGGGCAGATGTCAGTGATGCCGATGGCATAGGCCACCAATGATCCGGCTGCTGATCCGCGCCCCGGTCCGACCGGGATGTTCTCATTCTTGGCCCAGTTGATGAAGTCGGCGACGATCAGGAAGTAGGCGGCAAAGCCCATCTCGGCAATGGTCTGCAACTCGAAGTCCAGGCGTTCGTCAGCCTCCGGTGGCGGGTTGCCATGATACCGTTGTTGCATGCCCGTGGCGCAGAGTTGGCGTAGATAGTCGATGTCACTGAGATTGTCCGGACAGGTGAAGTAGGGCAGGTGGTACGACCCGGTCGGCAGGACATCACTGGCACACATCTCCGAGACCCGACGGGTGTTGCTGATGGCCTCAGGCAGATCGGCGAACAGTTCCGCCATCTCCTCGGCGCTGGCCAGGTGGAAGCGGTCGCTGGGCATGCGCTTGCGGCGCGGGTCTTCAAGGGTGGTGACCTTCTGGACCGCCAGCTGGACATCATGCAGGATGTGATCCTGGCGATTGAGATAATGGACCCAGTTGGTTGCCACCAGGGGCAGGTCGAGATGTCGGGCCAGTTCGATGTTGCCGGCCAGGGCGCTGACGGGCCCTTCATCACCATGATTGCAGACCTCGACGAACAGACGGTCGGCAAAGATGTCACGCAGGATGCCGGCCTGCCGCTCGGCCTCTTGGGGGGCACCAGCGAGCAGATGGTGATTGAGAAAGCCATCCGGACCGGCCCCGGTCAGGCAGATCAGCCCGGGCGCATAGCGGGCGATGCGTTCGATATCGACCCGTGATTCGTAGTAGAAGCCCTCCAGCCAGCCTTCACTGACCAGACGGACCAGATTGCGGTAGCCGGTGGTGTCAGCAGCCAACAGGACCAGCTGCAGCATGTCGCGGGTCTTTTCGGTCATGCCCAGCGGGGCGATGTTGACCTGACAGCCGATGATGCCCTTGATGCCCGCCTTGTGGCAACGGCTGTGCAGATCGAAGGCCCCAAACAGGCCGCCGCGATCGGTCAGGGCGATGGCGTCCATGTTGCGGTCCAGGGCTCCCTGCACCAGCGTGGCGACGGTATTCGTCGATTCCAGCAAGGTGAAATGGGAATGGACATGCAAATGGACGAAGTCAGGCACGGGTTCCTCGTCGTCCGGTCGACCCCGCGGCCGGGAGTCAGAAGCGGATATGGCCGTTGAGGCCGAAGATGCTGATCATATCCTTGCCGGGGTCGTTGCGCGGGGCGACTTCGCGGAAGGCGTCGCCGGGCAGGAATATGCCGCCGAACAGGCCGAAGGAGGTGAACTCATTGTAGTGCCAGGTCAGCGTCAGGTCGTATTCCTGACCGAAGTCACGCGATCCGCCCAAGCTGCGATTGAGACGATACAGGGCTGCGACGGCCTTGGTCGTGAAGCCCCGGCGGGATCCAGGATCGCCAAATGACTGTTCAAAGGTCAGCTTGAAGGCATCCAGATTGCCCAGCATGTAGCCGGATAGTTCGCCGTAGCGTTCATGCTCGACGATCAGGGTATCGCTCACGCCTTCCCAGGGAGCAACGAAGGCGCCCAGGTTCCGATCGCCGACGCGATGACCGGACAGGTGGTCATATTGCAGGGTCAGGACGGGGCTGTTGTCCTGCATGGCGGCCTGCTCCAGTTGCCACTGCATGCCGACGCTCAGTCCCAGACCCTTGAACTTGGTGTCGCTGTCAACATCGCCACTCTGGAACACGGTTTCGGCAAACAAATCGATGCCGTGGTCAAAGCGCATTTCCACGCCCAGGGAGTAGGAATGCAGTTCGCGACCGTATTCGGGCAGATTGGCTCCGTCGACATCTCTGGTGGCAGCCAGGGGAACGTTGCGGGCGATGCTCAGCATCCCGGTGAAGAACAGACGGTCGTCACCCAGGCGATCCGGTTGCCAGTCACCGGCAATGCCATAGATGGAGGTGCGGTCTCCGAGCTTGCCGCTGGTGTTGCCGTCGTGACCGGAGCTTTCTTCGATGATGAAGCCGAACGGCGACAGGGTGAAATTATCGACCTCCCAGTAGGCGCGGACGCCATCCCAGCGGTTGACCTCGGGATTGTCGGCGCGACTGTCATAGAGGAATCCGCCCCGGCCTGGGCGCAGATTCCAGCTGACCGGCTGCCGACCGATGCGCAGATGCAGTTCCGGACGCAGGAACTGACGCAAATCGATGTAGGCCTCATTGAGGGCGACGCGAGAGCGGGCATCGTCTTCATCGTCTCCGGCGATGCCCTGGTAGACAAAGCCGATGCTCAAGGCGACGCTGTCCTCAAACTTGATCTGGGTGCCGAGTCCGCAGCGGATCCACATCTGCTCCAGACGATCGTGGGCATCGCTGTCGCCATCAAGATAGTTGTTCTGGCTGATGCCTTCGATGAGCAGTTCACCGGTCAATACCTGTTCGGTCTCGACGGCCTGCAGGTTGATCAGCGCGGCCAGGCTACCGACGACGGGGAGCAGGCGGGGTACGGAAACGGACATCAGAGCACCTCGTGGCTGGATCAGGGGAGTCCTTCACGGTCGAGCCGGGACTCTAGGCCCTCGGTCGCCACGGGCAAGCGCTGAGCCCTGCCCCCAGGGCATCCTCAGCCGCCGGCATGCTCGGCGGTCCAGACCTCCTGACGGCAAGCGCTGGCGGCGCTGGCGATGGCGGCATGGACCATGGCCAGGCTCTTGATGTTGTCGGCGGCGGCGGTCTCGGGCTGGCGGCCGTCGAGCAGGCAGGAGATGAAGTGGCGGATGGCACCATCGTGGCCCCGCCCTTCCACCGTTGGACAGTCCGCCGGGACCGGGATCGGCCCCAGGGCGCGGATCAGGTCGCCACCGTCCTCGGCGCTGGCCTGGGCCGGATCAACCAACCCTTCGGCCTGGATGTCCTGGTAGCCATCCCAGGTCACGGCTCCGGCGCTGCCGATGATGCGCCAGGCGCTCTCCCAGCTGGTTTGGGCCCCAGTGGCGGTCCAGCTGCCGCGATAGCTGAACATCGCCTCATCGAAGCGGAAACAGGCGCAGGCGCTGGCACCATGGCGATACCAGGAACCGACCGGGTTCCATTCGTCGGCCACCACGCTGCGAGGGCTGCCGGGGGTGAACATGCGGGCCATGTCGAAGGTATGGATGGCCATGTCGAGCAGGAGGACGTGATCCATGCTGGCTCGGAAGCCGCCGAAGTGGGCGGCAATGAAGAAGTCGGCGTGGACGCTGTGGACGGTGCCGATGGCACCGCTGGCCAGGAAGGCCTGCAGTCGCCGGGCCTGGGGATTCCAGCGCCGGGTCTGGGTCACGGCATACAGCAGTCCGCTGGCACGGGCGGCGGCGACCATCTCCTGGGCCTGGGCCATGTCGGCGGCCATGGGCTTCTCGCCCAGCACATGACAACCGGCCGCCAGGGCGGTGGTGGTGATGGTGTGGTGGGCTTCGGGGACCGTGCAGTCGAAGACCACGGTCGCCCCGGAGTCCTTGATCACGGTCGCCAGGTCCCGGCCGATGATCACCGACTGGTCGAGATCGTGGGCCTGCTGCAGGCGCTGGGCGGCCGCCAGATCGAGATCGACCAGACCGACGATCCGGACCAGTTCGCGACAGGCATCGGTCTTCAGCCAGGCGTTGGAGATGCCGCCGCAGCCGGCCAGGACGACCGGGATCGGGGTGGTGAGGGGGGATGTCATGGGACGCAGCTCCAGTGGTCAGGGTTCCAGATGGTGCAGTGACTGTGCCAGGTCCAAAGCGGCGGTCTTCCCGCTGCCTCCGATCGCATTCCTGGATTGTCCGATCACTGAAGACGCCTATATCAGGGTCCATGGACAGGGAGTTCAGGATTCCGTCGAGCTGGGCGATGCGGTTGCCCATGGCCCCGCGTCATGATCCGGAGCTGCATGTCCATCCGGTGCACGAGTTCTACATTGCCCATCGTGGTGGCTGGCAGCACATCAAGGGGGCGGTCCTGGCCATGAAGCACGGCGACTGCTTCCTGTTTCCGGCCGGCATGCCGCATATCGGCAGCGGGGCCGAGCATGGGCTCAGCGAGGGCCTGGTGCTGAACGTTGATCCTCGTCTGCTGGATGATGCTGCCCAGACGGGCCTGGAGGCCCGGCGGATGCTTGACGCCCTTTGTCGGCATGTGCATCGCCATGGCCCGGCGATTTCGCTGAGTCCTGAAGGTCGTCGGCAGGCGGCCAGGGCCATGATGCGGGTCATTGCCGAACACGCTGATTGGCGTCCAGCACGCAATATGGCGATCGTCTCCGCCATTCAGGCCTTTCTGGTGGTCCTGGCCCGTGATGGCACCTGTGCTGCGATGTGCCGGCCGTCCTTGCTTGAGAACGACCACAATAGCCAGCGGATTGAGATGGTCTGCTATTGGATCGCCCAGCACTGCTTTGATCAGATCTCTGTGGCCCAGGCGGCGACTCTGGCCGGACTCAAGCGCAGTCGCTTTCATGAGGTCTTCCGCGCTGCTACTGGGGAGACCTTCACGGCCTATCTGACTCGCCTGCGCATTGAAGCGGCGCAGCGCCTGCTGGTGGAAAGCCGCCGCCCGGTGCTGGACATCTGTTTCCATGTCGGCTTCAACAGCGTGAGCCGTTTCTATGCCGCCTTTCGGGAGCGCAGTGGCCATAGTCCACAGGCCTGGCGGGACCAGCATCAAGGCCGACAAGAAAGCGCCGCTCCGGCATGAGCAGGAGCGGCGCTTGATAGGTCGTCAGAGAGGCAGATCAGGGGAGATCAGATGCCCTTGCTGACCATGTACTTGAGCAGGTCGACGACGCGGTTGGAGTAGCCCATCTCGTTGTCGTACCAGCTGACCAGCTTGAAGAAGCCGTCATTGAGGGCAACCGAGCTGCCGGCATCGTAGATGCTCGACAGGCTGTCACCGATGAAGTCGCTGGAGACGACCTCGTCTTCGGTGTAGCCGAGGATGCCCTTGAGCTTGCCGTTGGCGGCTTCCTTCATGGCAGCATTGATGGCCTCAAGGCTGCTGGGCTTCTCGCTGCGGAAGGTCAGATCGACCACCGAGACGGTGGGAGTGGGCACGCGGAAGGCCATGCCGGTGAGCTTGCCCTTGACCTGGGGCAGGACCAGGGCGACGGCCTTGGCGGCACCGGTGGTCGAGGGGATGATGTTGATGGCGGCGCTGCGGCCACCCTTCCAGTCCTTGGCCGAGGGGCCGTCGACGGTCTTCTGGGTGGCGGTGTAGCTGTGGACGGTGGTCATCAGGCCTTCGGCGATGCCGATGCCGGCGTCGAGGACGACCTTGACGACCGGGGCCAGACAGTTGGTGGTGCAGGAGGCATTGGAGACGATGGTGTCCTTGGCCGGATCGTAGGTCTCTTCGTTGACGCCCATGACCAGGGTCTTGACGCCGTCACCCTTGCCGGGGGCGGTGATGATGACGCGCTTGGCGCCGGCATCGAGGTGGGCCTTGGCCTTGACGTCCTCAACGAAGAAGCCGGTCGATTCAACGGCCACGTCGACCTTGAGGTCGGCCCAGGGCAGGTCGGCCGGATTGCGTTCGGCGCAGACCTTGATCTCGTGGCCATCGACCACCAGGATGTCGTTGCCCTTGGCTTCGACCTGGCTCTTGAAGCGACCCTGGATCGAGTCGTACTTGAGCAGGTAGGCGAGGTTGTCGGCGGCGACCAGGTCATTGACGGCCACGACCTCGATCTCCTTGCCGAACAGGCCCTGGTCACAGATGGCGCGGAAGAACAGGCGACCGATGCGGCCGAATCCGTTGATGGCGATGCGAACTGCCATGATGAGGCTCCTTCATGGGGGCGACGGACCGCCGTGGCGATCCGGGGTGTTGATGGTGGGGTTACTTGACCTTGATGCTGCGGACCTTGGGCAGTCCAAAGATGCCCTGGTCCTTGTCCCAGCGCTTGGTCGCCTTGAGCTGGTCAAGACGTTCCTGGCGGGTCAGGACGTTGCGATGCTTGGTCAGGCCGCCGCTGCCGGCGAAACTACGATGGATGGTCATGCTGAGATCCTTCCTGGTGACGCTGCCCGGTGGTGCCGATATCCGGGCGGAAGGGCACCATAGGCCCGATTGGCAAAACACAAGTGCCGACCCGCACCCCTTGGCCGGGGCTTGCCCCAGGGCTGCGACAGGTAGCATGCCTCCATGATCGCCATCCAGCGTCTGGGCCTGATCGGAGTCCTGCTGCTGTGTGCCTGTGACCAGCAGCGCAGCGACACCCCGGCCATCGTTCGCGGCCAGGCCATGGCCCATGCCGACCATCTGGTCGAGTATCGGCGGCTGGACTGGGGGCCGATCATCACCACCTGGGAGCCGGCCCCAGTGCCCGGCCTGCGGGGGGTGTGGTGGCAGATCGACTATCGTCCGGGCGAAACGGTACGCAGTGTCCTGGTGGATGCCGAATCGGGCTGGGCCCGCCTGCCGCCCGATGCGGTCCCCCTGCGCCGTCAGGCCTCCGGTCTGACCCCGGTGTCAGGACACTGGATCATCGTGCTGGAAGACCCCCAGGTCGAGGACGGCAGCGGCCCAGCCCGGGTTGAGGCCCTGAATGCCCAACTGGCCGGGGACATCGAAGCCCTGGTCAGCCTGCGCCGCCTGCCCGACGGCCGGGTCCAGGCGGTCTACGGCTGGCGCGATGGCACCGGCATCCAACGCGACGCCCGTATCGCTGAACGCATCCAGCGCCGTCTCGGCCAACCGGTGCGCTGGCGCGACCTGTCGCAGTAGAAACCGCAGTAGCACACCATCGTCGCTGTCGCCTCTTGCCTGTGTGGGCTAGGAGTTTGTAAGGGATAGCGACCGAAATGGCCCCGCCAGTCGACGTGTCAGTCTGTTGCTGACGGCCTAGCAGCATTATTACACGGAGTACCGGGCCTTGGCCCGCGTACATTGGCGGGCGATGATCCTTGAG
>SLQH01000385.1 GCA_007131555.1 Planctomycetota bacterium
CACACGTATGGCAGCCGAAGGCAACAGCGGCAGCCATGCACGACATTCGGTGCGCGGATTTTCCCGTTATTGGGGCGACTCGGTACCAGTGCCGCGAAATGACGGCAGAGGCCTGCATCGCTTGGTGCATCGCAATGGCTGGGTCAACCTCCTGCGCAATACCAATCATTTTCTCGCCCCCGGCCCCCAAGGCGCCATCCCAAAAACCAGTTTTCAGCAGATTATTGAAGGGGTACACGCGATGGAGGCACGGATCGACATCGAACGAGTGCTCCTAGACGAGAGACTTGTATCACAAGTAGATCCCGGACTCATCCGCCAGACCCGTGCTGCCCTGCATTGGCGCTATCAGTTCATCCACACCATGCGCCAAGCCCGCCCCGATGCCTGGACCGGTTACGACGAGAGAGAATTCATGGATCAACTACTTGCCTTCTACAATTTTGCCGGAGCATTGACAGAAGCAGCAGGAACCGTTGCTGAGCGGGAGCATTCTCGCCCTTGATATGATTGGAATGTCGTTTGGAGACAACCTCTGTCAAACAGCTACTCACCCTTTGCCCCGCACCTCAGCAGGCTGGCGAAACAGCTTGTTAACCCAATGGCGTTGCTGAACAGCATAGCTGTCAGACCACAAGCGCCGGCAGGACCAGTTCCGGTGACCAGGGCCCACAGCGCTGCCACAGGTCGCGGGCCCGGACCCGATAGCGGCCGGTGGCCGGGCGGGCCGGATGGACATGACGCCAGGCGCCATCCAGGGTCGTGGCATCAGCGATGGTCTGCCAGTCGGCGCTCTCGTCGGCCCGATACTGGACTTCATAGCCGTGCAGATCACGCCGATCCAGGGTCGGCCAGCGCAGCAGGATCTGCTCACCGCCACCACGCCCGGCCCAGCGGGTGTACGACAGGGCCTCGATGGCCTCCGGCGCATCCTCAAGGCGCGGAGCGAAGACCAGGACATGGACCGAATGCAGATCCATGTCGACCTCGATCCCGGCCGCCAACTGCTCGGGACCCAGTTCCTGTGGCTGGCCCACCATCGGCAGGTCCTCGGCTGCCCGCATCAGAGCGAAGACCTCATCGCCCCGACCCTGGGTCCAGGCATCAAGGCTCCACCCGCGTTCCGGCCGGGGCACGTGCCCTTCCTGTTCCCAGACCGTGAAGGGATTGGGGAAGTCCTCACTGACCGCCCACTGGGCCAGACACAGACCGGTCGAACATCCGGGCAGACACAGGCGCAGTCGCAGACGGTCGTTGGCCCGGACCCGGTCGTCATGGAAGCACAGGGCCACCGCCACCAGATCACCATGACGGGTGGCGATGACCCGCAGACGCGGATCAGCCGCTTCGATGCTGGTCTCCAGGCGCCGGTCACCAAGCATCGCCAGGGCCGTCATTACGGTGAAGATCGGCTTCTTGAACAGTTCAAAATGGCCCGCCGGCCAGTCCTCGCTGCCGCCAAAGATGCTGAACTGGGTGCGCTTGCCGAACTCACCGAGGAAGCCGTTGTCATTGGACAACAGGGCCACCTGGGGACCACCCTGGTCCTGCCAGGCCAGATGCTCGGCGATCAGATTCACGGCAAAGCTGGCATGATAGGGCCAAGCCCGCCAGGTCTGATGATCCTTCCAGCCGACCAGGGGATCGCATTCATCGTTGATGAAGGGACGATCAGCCAGACGCGGATGATGCTCCACCAGCCAGGCCCAGTCGGCCTTGGTCTCATCCATGATCCGTGGGATCGAAGCGTTGACCATGTCATGTGATGAGGCGCCCCCCTTCTCGTGGACGCTGATGTAATCGATCCGCACCCCGGTCTCGCCGGTGAAATAGTTGCGCCCCGTATCACAATGGGCCATCAAGGCCCGGAATATCGCTGAGCGCGGCTCGGCGGTGCCCGGCCCCCCAAAACGCAGACCCGGATCGACCTCGGCCAGACCTTCGCTACAGGCATCATAGTAGTTCAGGAAGCCGACCTCGCCCCACTTCCACCAGCCCAGATCGGGTTCGTTCCAGGTCTCAAAATACCACGTGCGCAGCTCGTCGATGCCGTAACGATCACGATAGCGCAGGGCCAGATCGCGGATCAGGCGCCGCCAGGCATGGACCTGGACCGGATCCTCGAAATCGGTCCACCAGGATGAGGGATTGCCCATCAGTTCCAGGATCGGTGCCAGATTGTTTTCGACCAGGTTGTCAAAGAAGCGATCCAGGGCCCGCCAGTCATAGCGCGGATCATCGGTACCGAAACCGGAACCGCTGATCAGATCAAGCACGTAATGAGGCCGGATGTAGCGCATGCCGCGCAGGGGCACGGCACTGTTGAGGATCATCGCCTGCTGCATCGGCAGGGAGGCGGACAGGGAGGCCGGTGTATAGCCGGTACTCTGCCAGAGGAGCGACAAGGGGCCGAGATCGCGATCAGGATGGACGATGACGCTGGTCATGAAGGGTTCCTTGACAGACAGGGGTGATGACACCGCAGTATCAACAGATGAACGGCGGCGTCTTTGCCGGAGCATCGGTTCATTTTTGTCTACATCGGAAGTCAACTGCATCCAGCACCGTCCTGTTCCTCCTGGTAGGCGTCACCCCCCTGCTGATCCAGCAGGGGGCCTCAGCCGCCCAGCAGTTCCGGGGCAAAAAAAGTGATGGACTGTG
>SLQH01000540.1 GCA_007131555.1 Planctomycetota bacterium
CTGAGTCGTGTCATAAGAGAATACCATGATTACACATCTGCCTCCCTCTACTACAGACGCTCTATGCCCGGCCCTGGACAAACATACAGGGCGTCACCGCCTGGGTAAACGCACTGCGTCAGGTGGCGTCTCACGAGAACCTAGCGCCAGAACCAGGATGCGGCACCACTCCAATGGTCACTTGGCGACCTCAAAAAGTTTCCCCGAGCCGACAGCAACAGTTGACTATTCCCGGGAGCACGCCGGGGTCTCACTAGGCCAACGGTCATTGCGGGTGGCTTTTCACGCTTCCCTCTTGATGACCGTGATGGCTGCCGCAGCGACGTTTCCCCATACACCCATCATGGCCGTCGAACCGGAGATTCTGGTCACGGCCCTTGAAGCCGCTGAGACACGGCTTATGAATCGTGACCAAGCAGCGCTTGCAGCAGAGAAGCCGTATGATGCCATCATCATGCCGTATGAATCATTGCGTTTTAACGGAAAAACCGTCTCCCATCGTCGCGACGGCGTACGCTTCGAGACACCGATCATCATCTGGCCGCGTCGTGGTGGGCAGTGGCACCCGCCGCAGATCACCAATCTTTCCCCCGAAGCCCACAGTCGCTGGAACATGGTGGCTGCCAGAACCAACAACCTGCAACTCTCGCTACAGGGCCTGAACAGTGCCTTCGAGCTTGATGTCTGGCATGGACAACGACAGAGCGACTGCGATCCGGTCTTCATCATCCAGGGGCTGGTCAAGTCACAGTCCGTACCGGTCATGGACTTCTCTCTGGAGCATCGCGATCGCCTACGTCCCTACACCCTTTCGTACACGCTGGAGCCAAATCTCAGCACGCCGGCCCTGATGATCCATGGTGATCTGCACGCGATTATTGGTCGGCCCCAACAATCGACCAGAAGCGACCTCAGTCTGCGCGTTGTGTGGCAGAATGGCCGCAGCCTGGATGGAATCGGCCTGGCACCACGCTTCAACCGCGGCCTCCACCTGATTGAGGTGGTGTCCTTTGATCAAGCTGATGGCCATGGTTCGTTACGGCTGCGATGCCACGTCACCCCAGATCCATGGATTCAAGGGGCTCCGATCGACATCACGATCACCGGGCCGGTGGCGGAGGATGGCAGCGGCGTCCTGCGGGGCGAGTACACGGCAGAGGCCCATGGCCAACGCTATACCGGAACGGCCGACATCAGTATCAGTACCGGACACCTCGGGCGCTATACGGTCACCAGCCGAGATGGCCCCCGCAGCGGCATGGCCTTTATAGGACGCCGCGCTGTGAGTGCCGCCCACGACGACTGGTCACCGCTGCCAGATACGGATGCCCTTGCTGCCGGCCTGGAACGCTACCGCCGCTGGGCCGGTGCGCGCACAGCGTATGACCATCGACTCCTGGTGCCTACCGAGGCCGCTCCCGCAGCCATAGGCCCAGATCTGGCGCGCGCGATGGCACAGGCGGCAGGACTGAATGATCCCTTGCGCCCCTGGCGAGCGTTTGTCGAACGGGCTGAGACGACGATCCATAGCAACGCCAGGCCTGAGCTGTTAGACGATCAATTTGGACCATTCCAGGGATCCGAGACGCTGCTGCCGAAAACCGGTGTCGTGGGTCAGGTGATGGCAGAGACGAATTCCCAACACTGGCAGTATCCCGCCCAGTGGACCTGCCTTGGCCCGCTTGAACTGCCCACGGGTATTGATGGCGGGCCGCAATGGCCCGAGCTGGTACCACCCGACACCTGGGCGACACCAAGCCTGCAGAACGTGACCCCTCTGATCCATGCCTGGGGCGCAGAAACCGATGCTGATGGCTGGGTCATGCTGCCCGAGCCGGTGTTGAAGGTCGCCGAACAACACCTCCCCCGGGATCACTTCGTCTGGTTTGCCACCACCACCATTCACGTGGCCGAGGCGGCTGACAGCTGGATCGCCATCAACGCCATTCATGAGGGGCGCGTGTGGCTCAACGGCACCCTGGTCTGGCAGACCGGACGGGATCACGACAGCAGTGAGGTATCGGTGGTGCCGATTCGCCTGCAATCCGGTGACAACCAACTCCTGCTGCGAATGGCCAACACCGAGGGCTTGACGGCAGCCCGGTTCGATTTCGGCTGGCGCCGCACCAGCAGTCGCTTCCGGCTCGCACTCAACGTTGGTGGCAGGCCTCGCTCCCCCGAGCAGATAGCACGTGATCAGGCTGCCCAACGCGCAGCGACGGCAACCTTCACCAGCCGAGGGCTGCGGGGTATTCTGGGTGATGGTTCCGGTGGCTATCCGGATGCCAACCCCCCTCTGGGCTGGAACATAGCCGCTGGCACCAACGTAGTATGGCGGCACTCGCTTCCCATCAGCCAGCAGGTCGTCGCCATCAATGACCACGTCCTGGTCCCTTTGACCAACGGCGTCCTGGCCTGTTTCGATGCTGAAACCGGAAATCTGATGTGGGGCCGGCATCTTGACGGCAGCCCGTGGACCATGTCTGATCCGCAGGGAACTTCGACCGCACTCGCCACCCCGATCAGCGATCCCAGCACGATGCCCACCAGGGCGCCGAACAGCGACACGATCACCGCCTCCCAGCGCACCGAGCGGCGGGTCTGGCGTCTGTTCATCCCGACCGCCCGCAGCAGGCCGATCTCCCTGGTCCGTTCGAACA
>SLQH01000085.1 GCA_007131555.1 Planctomycetota bacterium
ACGGGCCGTATGACGGATATCATGGCGACGTCCAGGCTGGTATTCGGTGAAAGCGCGGCATCCACGCATCTGCACACGGGCCAAGGCCCGGTGCTCCGTGGTGGCGTTGTGATGGGCAGTGCTTACTGGCGAGTCCGGGGCGGAACAGGCTAGGCGATATGTCGGTCTGTTGCTGACAGGCTCCCAGGGGAATTCAATCTGGCTCAGGCTCAGAGGCAGGCTCAGACGCCGGCTCTGGTTCGGGCTCAGCCGGTGGCAGATCGGCGAAGCCCTTGATCAGATCGTACATGGCCGTGGGCACCACCAGAGGATCACTGAGATCGGAGACGTTTTCCTCGGTCTTGCCGTCGTTGTCGACCAGGGCGACGCGCTGCACGCACACGGTACGCATGTCGGTCTTGGGCGAAGAACGCAGGAACAGGCGGGTCCAGGCTGGGGCATTGGCGACACGTGGACCGATGCTGGCCAGAGGGCTCAGATCACCACGGGCCAGGGCGGCCTCGGCCTCTGGATCAACAATCACCTCCAAGGTGTCGATCGACTCGCTGTCCTTGAGCCAGCACAGGGCCTGTTCGCAGAAGGGCAGCTTGGCGATGGCCATGCGTGATACCACCGCCGCGGCGCCGATGATGATGCCCGCTTCAACCAACCACACCACCCACAGCATAAAGCCGTTCACCGGATCATCGCCCGCGATGGTCCAGGTACCTGATTGATTGATGTCCTTGATGATGCTCCACAGGAGCGCCGGATTGAGGGTCCATACCGCAGAGTCAGTGAAGTGGCGGGTGATGACGTAAACATGGCCAACCCAGGCACCATAGAGGGCCAGGATTCCCGCCACGGCCCCACAGGCCAGGGCCATGGTATTGTTGCGCACCGGCCCAATGATCATGGCCCGACCGCTCAGGTATCCAAAGATTCCCCCCAAGACCACCGTGCCGATGACATTGAGGTAGACAAACGGACACAGCTTGATGAGGAATGCGTACGCCAAGCCCAACGGCAAGGCCAACAGGACGGCGAACAATACGGCCAGGATCGGACCCAGCGGTCCGATACGCCCGGAGTGGCTGTAGCGCAGCACGTCGTCGTCAGACATGGTGATCTCCCTTCAGGAATGGACGGTGACCTGACGCAGCACCGCTGCGAGCAGTTCGGCTCCGGCCTCGGCGACCGCCGGGGCCCGCCAATAGGCAGTATGAGAGAGTGGCGTGTAACGTCGCCACCAGTTGCCGACACGCACGGCCCGATCCGCAAGCGGCAGGGCGGCATAGGCTGGGCCGATCTCGGCCAAGGGCCAGCCCAGGACATCGCTACGGGCAAACAGGTTGAGCCAGCGGGCGGCAGCCCGCAGCGGCGGCGGCAGCGCACAACCGGGAAAGGCTATCGGCTGTGGCTCCTGATAGGCCAGGGCAAACAAGGGCAGGGTGGTCCCCAGGCTGAGCAGCCCGGCCAGGGTCTGCAAGCGGGTCATGGGACAGATGGCGGCCTCAGCGACTGGAGCCACAGCGGCATCATGCTGGAGATCCCAGACATAGTTGGACCACACCACCGCCCCCAGGGAATGACCGATGAGGATCACCGGGGCCTCAGGTCCAGTGGCTCGGCGCGCCGCCGCCACGGCCTCGGCAACCCGACCGTGGATGGCGACATAGGCCCCGCTGGCATGATCGGCGATGCGCTGATACGCGACCGCATCCGCCAAAGAGGCCATCACCGGCGTGCGTAGGCTTCGCCAGGTCAAGCGATGACGGGGACAGGCGGCGGCCAGATAACGCTGCTGGCGCGGCTCCAGGATGTCCGACCACAGGACCTCCTGCCAGTGTACGGCCGTTGGCGCCAGACCCTGAGCAGCAATGCGGCCCAGGACGGCATCGCGCAGAGGATGGCTATAGCCACTGGCCGTCTGACCGATGCCATGACAGACCAGACACGCAACGGATGCGTCAACGCTCATGAGGCTATGATACCGCGTCCACCCATGGTCGCAAGCCGACAATAGTCCGCCGAACTGCTGCCATGAGTGTCACTGTGCCACGCCAACCGGCCTGTGCCCATACTGTGACCATCGACTCGGACAGCTGCGCAGGGGATGAACAGCCATGTGCTTGCGGATGCTCGTATGTAACGCCGGTTTCAAGCCAGCGCTACCGTGCCATGTCTGCGCGTGCCATCGTGCGTTCACCCTCAATCCCATGCCACCATCTGGGTGAACAGCCCGGCCCTTCAGCCTCCAGCCACATTGAGCCTGATCGGCATATAATGCGCTATCCCTCCCTGGAACGGCTGGTGGTGGCCGTTACCATGCATGCGTCCGGGAGGGTCCAATGCCACCGCTGCGCTTCCTGTCTGTCGTCCGTCGCCGGCTGCGCCTGATCGTAGCCGGGGCGGCTACCGGCCAGGCGCTCACGCTTGTCGGCGCTTTCTTCCTGGCCGTGGCCGTTCTTGATACCATCAACGCCCTGCCGGGATGGCTGCGCCTGGGGCTCTGGTTGGCGGTCCTGATGGTGTTGGCCGTGGTCTTGTGGCGTCACGCACTGCGCCCCCTTGGTCGCGATATGAGCCTACCCATCATCGCTGGATTGATTGAACGGCGCCGACCGATCTTCAATGGCCGTCTGTTTGGCGTGGTCGAGGGCCTGCCCTTGTCACCGGACGAGCAGGCGGCACTTGATGCCTGCTGCGCCGCCTGTCCACCAGCGGCCCTGGTGCATGCCCAAGCCCTGCGCCGCACCCTGGCCCTGGTCATGGCCCTGAGCCTGACCATCGCCGCCGCCGGTCTGCTGTGGCCGCAGTGGATGGGCACTGCCGTGGGGCGGGTCTTCATGCCCTGGTCGCAAGCCTATCAGCATCCCCGCCGCTGCCAGATCGAGGCCGAACTGGTCGAGACCGTGGTGGCCGATGATCAAAGTCTGATGGTGGAAGTGCGCTCCCTGCGGGGCGGGCCGGACCTGCTGCAGATCACCTGGCAGGACGCGACAGGACGCAGCGGCACACATCGGGCCGGCAGCTTGACGGGGCCATGGCGCGAACGGCTTGACCTTGATCCTGGCGACTACCGCCTCACCGTCCGTTATGGCGACAGCCTGCCGGTCACCTTGGCCGCGCGGGTGGTACGGCGGCCACATCTGACCGATATCTCCGTCAGCCTGAGCCCTCCTGCCTACACAGGCTTTGCCGATGAGACCCTGGGCGCTCCGACCTCGGTGATGGCCCTGCCCGGCAGCACCATTGCGGTCCGTTTCAGCGCCGCCCCGCACCCCGATGACGGCGAACAGTCGATCCAGGTCCGCTATGGTGACCAGACGATGGCCGTGCAAGAAGAGCCCTCAGCCAATACCTGGCGCTGCACCCTACCGATCGCCGATGGCGGGGATCTGCGCCTGGATCTGGTCGATCATCACATCAGCCCTGATGGCAAGAGCGTGGCCATCAGCGCCGAGCCCCCCTTGCGCCTGCCCATCAGCCTGAT
This sequence comes from Planctomycetota bacterium, assembly GCA_007131555.1. Taxonomy (GTDB): domain Bacteria; phylum Planctomycetota; class UBA11346; order UBA11346; family UBA11346; genus SLQH01. Next base: position 3,476 of record SLQH01000085.1, read on the forward strand.
GGAGGATGCCCGACCACGCATCAGTCTCGACGGCCCCCGTCGCAACGAGACAGTGGGCATCAATGCCCAGATCGACCTGCGCATGGAGGCCCGTGATGACATCGGCCTGGCGGCCCTGCGGCTGATGCGCCAGTTCCGCGATGATCAGGAACGCCCCCAGGACATCCTCCACGAACGTCCGATGCCGCGCCTTGAGGGTCGACTGGTGACCGAGGTCACGGAGCGATATCGCCTGACAATCGGCTCGCTGGCGGCAGTCGGCGATGAGATCGTGCTGATTGCTGAGGCCGAGGACGCCAACGACATCACCGGACCCGGCATCGGCCACAGCGATCCCCTGGCCCTGCGCGTGGTCAACCAGGACAGCCTGCGTCAGGAGCTGGATCGTCTGCTGGGTGATGCCCGTGACCGCCTGGCCCTGGCCCGTGACCAGCTGGCAGTCGGCCTGGGAGATGAGGAGCAGACCGCAACAGCCGCCCGCAGCGCCCGCTCGGTGGCCCGCCGGGCTGACGAGTATCTCCAGCAGGCGGCCCGGCGCTGGCGTCAGAATCAACTCGATGCTGCCCAGATGCAGACCATAGACCGCGTCACGCAATTGGTGCAAGACGATGTACTGGAGGCCCTGGGAGCCGCCGCTGATGGGCGTTCTGATGCTCCTGATCAGGCCCTGACCGCCGATCGCGCCCTGGCTGAAGCCGAACGGCAGCTCTCCGGCATGCTCCAGGTCGGTGATCTGGCCGACACCCTGGCCCGGCTCATCGACCGCCAGCGACGTCTGGGTGAGGACAGTGCTGAGTTCGTCTTGCACTATGCCCGCACCGAACTCGACGGTGCTGGACGCAATCGGCAGGCCCACCTGGGTGAGCGTCAGCAGGATCTGGGGCGCCAGCTCAACGATTGGCAACACCGCCTGCTGGCCACCACCGAAGACTTCTACACACCCGTCCGTGAGCTGGCTCAGCAACGCCATCCCGCAGACCTCCTGCATCAGGCGGCCCGCATCATCGTCCGTGACAGCGAGCGGCGTCTGGCCCTGGAACGACAGCAGGACGGACTGGCGGTGATGGAGGAACTGCTGCGCCTGCTCCGGGGCAGCGAGGACCTGCAGGCCCTGGCCGATATCGCTGCCAATCTGGCCCGTCGCCAGCAGGAGTTGCGCGAGCGACTTGAGGAAGGCACGCCACCCGGACGCCTGCGTCCACCCCAGGACACCCTGCGCGAGGACACCGAAGCCCTGGGTGAACGTCTCCATGATACCGACGACGACGAGATCCAGGACGCCCTCCAACAGGCCCTGGCCGCCCAGCGCCGAGCCGCTGAAGCCATGGCCTCCGGCAATCGCCCCGGCAGTGAACAGGAGACGGCACGGGCGGCAGAGGAACTACAACGCCTGCACGAAGCGCTGGGCGGCAACGATCAGGACGCATCGCACGCAGACGACAACGATGATGATAGCGAAGATGCCCTGACCATCCTGGCTGGCCTGCGCCAACGCCAGCAAAACGTGGTGCGTCAAGCTGAGACCCTGCGCCGGGACCAGGACCCGGATGCCGATCAGGCCCTGGGCTTTGCCACTCGTCGTCGAGTGCGGGCCCTGGTCGATGAGGAAGAGAACATCCATCTGATCCTGCGTGAAGATATCCTCGCCGCCCTGGCCGAAGCCCCGTTGGCCCAACGGGCCTTCACGCGTCTTGATCGGGCCTTGGAGCGGGCCATCGCCCACCTTGAGCAACCGGCCCTGGGCGAACGCGGGGTGCGCCTGGTGACCATCGTCCTCTTTGAGATGGACCGCCTCCTGGACATCATCGCCAGCCTGCCACCCCCGCAGGAGGAAGAGGACGATGGTACGGATGGCGGCGACCAGGGCGCCGAACAGCGAGAGGTCTTCCCGGCCCGCGCCCAGTTGGCCCTGCTGCTGGCTGAACAACGCGAGCTACGGGCCCTGACCGCCACTGGCGTCCCAGTTGATCAGGCCGGCACCCAGGCCGAACTGCGCGACCTCATGGAGGCCCTGCACAACAGCATCCGCTCCGGCAGCCGGCCACAGGTGCTCATGCAACGCGCCTTCCGGGCCGCGGCCAGTGCCGCCTGGGAGCTGGCCGAGGACGGACGCCGCGATCATGTGCTCAATGAACAGGATGCCGCCATCAGCGCCCTGCAACGCATCCTCGAAGAAGCCACCGCCCAACGCAGCCCCAGCCAGGAACCAGAACAGGCCCAGGCCCGGCCGCCTGATGAGGAAATGGCACAAGCCGGTCGACCTCGTGACGACATGGATGAGGACGAGGCCCAGGCTGAGCCGGGTGACGACAGCGACAGCCCCAGCGACCCTGAGGATGGCTCCCGCCAGGCGATGAGCGGCGATGCCGATGGCGTACGGGTACGCACCGGTGAAACCGGCGAGGGCTGGCTGATGCGCCTGCCTCCGCAGATGCGCCGCCCGCTTGATGAAGCCCGTCGTCGCAACCTGCCGCCAGAGGGCATCCTGCTCTACCGGCGCTTCCTGGAACTGTTGCTGGAGGACGAATGAACTGCCTCATCATGCCCCCCATGCGGATCGCCTGTCTGCTGGCGCTGCTGATAGCGGTGGCCCCGGCAGCGGATGGAGACCGTGACCTGGCCCAGGTGATTGATCGTGGCCTGGCCGCCCTGGCCCGCATCCAGGATGCCGACGGCAGCGTCGACCAGGGCGTACGCATCACCTCCCTGGCCGGCATGGCCTTTCTCGCCGGCGGCCATACCCCGACCCGGGGTCGCTATCGCGAAGCCAGCGCCAAATGCCTGGATTTTGTCCTCTCACAACAGGATCCCGTGACCGGCTATCTGGGCAGCAACAGTCATTCGGGCATGTACGAACACGCCTTCTCCACCCTCTATCTTGCCGAGATCTACGGCATGGCCCCAGACCGCCGCATCCGTCCGGCCCTGAAGGCGGCGCTTGATCTGATCTATCGTTCCCAGAATCAGGAGGGCGGCTGGCGCTACCAGCCCAGCCCGGTCGATGCCGACATTTCGGTCACCATCTGCCAGGTGATGGCCATCCGCGCCGCCTACAATATCGGTGTTGGCGGGACCCGCAGTCAGCAGGCCATGGCCCGGGCTGTGGACTATGTCCGCTCCTGCGCCAATCCCGACGGCAGCTTCAACTATCAAAGCGGTCAGCGCAGCTCATGGGGCACCGACGGCGCGCGCGGCATTCCCAGAGCGGCGGCCGGAGCCATGTCCTTGATTGGCGCCGGAGCGGCCAATATCGGCGAAGAAGACCCCCACCTCGGCCCGGCCCTGGGCTTCTTACGGCGTCACTACGCAGAACACCTCAACAGCCGTTCCAACTGGTACTGGTATGGCCAATACTATCTCGCCCAAGCCATGTTCCACAGCCCCCGCCGCGAGGACTGGCAGGACTATTGGCAGACCGCCTGGCCCATCATCGCCGACATGCAGAGCGAAAACGGCCTATGGACGGGACCGGACACCTCTTATGGCACTGGTTTCAATACTGCCGTAGCCCTGATCATCCTCCAGATTCCCGAACAGTACCTGCCTATCTATCAGCGCTGACACTAAAAACAGCAGTTGGGCGTTGGACTTCGAGCCTTAGGGTTGCTATTCAAGCGGATATACGCATACAGAATCGGCTCACCTTCTGGATGAAAGCCCGAATCTGCCTATATCGCTTTGTAGAGCAACCCTAAAGCCTCCAGCCTAAAGCCGGATTTAGGCTCACCCCTCCGACTGCGGAAAGCGGCAACTGACCGTGGTCCCCTGGCCTTCCTCAGAATGCAGGTGGACGGTACCCCGGTGCTGGGCGACCAGGCGCTGGACCAGGCTGAGGCCCAGGCCGGTGCCCTGGCTCTTGGCCGACACGAAGGGCGTGAAGGCGCGCTCCTGGACTGCGCTCGGCATGCCGCAGCCATTATCGGTGATGGTGATCAGCATGGCCCCGTCGTCCTGGCGGGTGGCGGCACAGGTGATGCGTGGCTGCGAGCGGTGACGCACGGCGTCGACGGCGTTATCGATCAGGTTGAGGAGGATCTGGCGGAGATGGTCGGGATCGACCCGGACCTGTGATGGCAGGGCCTCATCGACCGTCCAGGTCAGGGCCAGATCGGCGGGCAGATCCTGGCGGGCATTGACCTGGGTGGTAACGGCCTGGAGGGCCTCGGTGATGGCCACCGGTTCCGGCTGCGAGGTCCGGACCCGTGACAGGCGCAGGAAGTCGTCGATGATCCGCCCCATGCGATCGGCCTCGGTGAGGAGGATGTTGATGAGCGTCCGGGTGTCGCCCTCGGCCTGCGGCTCCAGCATGGTCCGCAATTCCTGAGCACAACCGCGCAGGCTGGCCAGGGGGTTGCGGACCTCATGGGCGATGCCGGCCGCCATCTCCCCGAAGGAGGCCAGGCGCTCACTGCGGGCCGCCTCCTGCTGGAAACGTCTGACGGCAGTCTGGTCGACAGCGGTCAGACAGCGGGCGATCTCACGACCACGGCGGCCGATAAGCGGCTGGACGTGCAGACCCAAATCCCGCTCAGCGATGGTCTGGGTCAGGTAGCGAGGCGGAGTGGTAGCGGAGGTCATGGCCTCAACCAGGTCCGCCCACTGTGGATCTGCCAGGGCTGAGGCCAGTTCGCGACCGGCCTCCATCGGTCTTTTGAGGTCCAGGAGGTCGGTCAGGGCGGCGTTGCCATAAAGCACCCGGCCACGCCGGTCGACCACCAGCACCCCCTCGGTGAGGCGATCCAGCAGTTCGTCAGACACCCAGCGCTCTTCGCGCCAGCGTCGCATCAGGGCCTGGACCAGGATGTCGACCACCACCAGGGCCGCGATCTGGAATGACATCACGGTGATGATGCGGCGGGCGTCAATGAAATCCGGCGGCATGGCCGAGGGTCCCAGACCGGCCGGATAGATCTCAGCCAGATAGAGCACCGCATTGCCGACCACCGCCAGGGCAGCGCAGGCCGCCAGCAGAAAAGGCGGACAACGCGGCAGGATCAGGTTGCCACCCAGCACCACGGCAAATAACAGCGGCACCCCGGAGCCCAGCAGGCCACCGGTCAGATGGATGAAGACCGCGACCCATAGCAGGTCGACCATGATCTGCGCCACCGGCCAGCGCATCAGGCGCCAACGGCCAATGCCGATCGCCATGGTCACGGCAGCCACGGCCACGACCACCAACAGGCCACCGAGTTCGCGACGCAGGTCTTCGTGGGCCAGCAGCTCCCGCTGTTCCAGGCTGGGCGCTGCCAGGACCAGAGCCGCAGCAGTGGCCATCATCAAGACCCGCAGCAGGCTCAGCAGCCGTCCGGCAGCGATCTCTGCCGAGTGCAGACGCACGGGATTGCGATGGAGCATCAGGACTCCCGGGCCGGTTTCCCTAGCCGGCCGCCTGCTGACCAAGGGCCTGCTGCATGGCCAGGATCGGCCAGAAGATGGCCAGCACGATGACACCCACGATCAGACCCATCATGCCGATCATGATCGGCTCGATCAGACTGGTCAGCGACTTGACCGTGGTATGCACCTGTTCGTCATAGAAGTCCGAGACGCGTGACAACAGGGCCTCCAAGGCCCCTGACTTCTCACCGATAGCGATCATCCGCACCACCATCGAGGGAAATACCCAGCATTCCTCCAGAGGGGCGGTCAGGCTCTGGCCCTCGCGTACGCTCTCACGAGTAGCCATCACAGCCGTCGATAGCACCCGATTGCCTGCCGTATTGGCGACGATCTCCAAGGCTCCGAGCAGCGGCACACCAGAGCTCAACAGGGTAGAGAAGGTCCGGGTGAAACGGCTGACCATCACTTTCTGGGTGAGATTGCCAAAGACCGGTAGCTTGAGCTTGACGGTATCCATGACGTAGGCGAATCCGTCACTTTTCATGCCCTGCTTGTAGCCGACGATAAGGGCGATCACGGTTATCACCGGTACGTACCAGTGGGCCTGTAGCCAATCGGACATGAACATCACCACCACTGTGACCGGCGGCAAGGGGACATTCATACGGGTGAACATCTCCGCAAACTGCGGTACCACCCCAACCAGCAGATAGCCGGCAATGGCGATGATCATGCACAACGACACCACCGGATAGGTCATGGCCGACTTGATCTCGCTCTTGAGGGCTTCGCTGGCCTCCATGTAGTCGGCAAGGCGGTTGAGGATGCCGTCCATCTGACCCGAAGCCTCGCCGGCCTTGACCATGTTGACGTAGATATCGGGAAAGATCCTGCGATAGCCGGTCATGGCTTCGGACATGGCGGTACCACCGCGCACCTTATCGGTCAACTCATGCAGGGCCGCGCCAAAGCCCTTGTTGGTCTCCTCGATCTGATCGGTGAGGATGTCGATGGCTTCCAGCAGGGGAATGCCAGCGCCGAGCATGGTTGCCATCTGGCGGGTGAACATGGCCAGTTCGGCCTGACTGGCCTTCTTGGCCGGACCCCCGAAGAGATTGATGCCCGCCGGCTTGGTATAGAGCTCAACGTTGACCACGGCCAGACCGCGCTGGCGCAGACGACCAGTCACGTCATCAATGCTGGCACCTTCGAAGACTCCCTTGACCTGACGTCCGGAAGCCTCCTTGGCCACATACTGGTATTTGTTCTTGGCCACAGCCTGACCTCCCGTCGTGCATACAAGCGCTTCCGGCACACCCGGATAGGACCGATCACCGCCCTTATGATGTCGTCTGGGGGAGGGCCAGGCAAGAGGGGATGCTAGGAGCCTGTCAGGAATAGACTGACACATCGCCTGGCTTGGCCTTTTCGGCCCCGGACTCGCCAAAAACCACCGCCCATCACACTCCCACCACGGAGCACCGGGCCTTGGCCCGCGTGCCGACGCGCGGTTGCCATGCCTTCGTCACGTGCCAGACCGATCGTCGGCAGGGCATCTGGGTAACGGCGCGCAGTGACCGCGACTCATGATCATCAGCGGCAACCCAGAGCGCCAGTGGGGTACGACGCTGCTGGCGACGCCCCAGCTCATGACCTTCTCAATGGCGCCTGCCCGCCATTGCACACGGGCCAAGGCCCGGTGCTCCGGGTTGAGTCCATGGAACTGAT
>SLQH01000351.1 GCA_007131555.1 Planctomycetota bacterium
CGCGCCGCTCTCGACCTCTACGTCACCGCCGCCCGCTACGCCCGTGAGCGGGGGGTCATCATCGCCGACACCAAGTTCGAGTTCGGCAGCGCTGCCGACGGCAGCATGGTCCTGGCCGATGAGGTCCTGACCCCGGATTCGTCCCGTTTCTGGCCGGCCGCCGACTACGCCGCCGGACGTTCCCAGGCCAGCTTCGACAAGCAGTACGTGCGCGACCACCTGGAGTCGATCGGCTTTGACAAGACCAACCCGGCAACCCTGCCGGATGACGTGGTCGAGCAGACCCGCGCCAAGTACCTGGAGGCTTTCCGTCTGCTGACCGGTCGCGAACCGGAGTTGTAGGTCCTGGTTCGGGGCGCTTGCCGGGCCACAGGGATTTTTAACCACAGAGGGCACAGAGAGCACAGAGGAGGAAGAGCCAAGACCGCCTTCTCTGTGTCCTCTGTGCTCTCTGTGGTGTATATTCCGATTTCGTAACGGGAATAGCAGTTTTTACCACAGAGATAATGGAATTGCCTCGAGAATATTCAGTTTTCCTTATGGTTCAGATCCTTTGAGTTTGCTCTGTTGCAAACGCCTTGCTCTTGGACGACTTCGTGCTCTTCGTGTCCTTTGTGGTTGATGCAATTTCAGGCATATTGTGCCATAATGATCAGCTGTAGCGGGCGCCTACCAGGGCCTTTTTTTTACCACGAAGAGCACGAAGGAAGAAACGTCATGACCGAGTTCCTTCAGCTCTCGGTGCCGGCAGTGAAGAACAACGGTCCAGCCACTCCTTCAGGTCTGAATCGTTGCCGTCCTGTAGGTCACGTCGTGCAGGTCACCACCGTGGAGGCGTGATGCGTATCGCCCTGGCCCAGATCAATGTCCAGGTGGCCGATCTGGTCGGTATCCGGTCGCAGATCCTGGCCGCTCATGAGCAGGCCCTGGCCGGGGCGGCCGATCTGCTGGTGCTGCCTGAACTGGCCAGCATCGGGTATCCGCCCCGCGATCTGCTGCATCGCCGTGATCTGATCCGGGACCAGTGGGACATGGTCACCTCCCTGGCCGGGGTCCTGCGCCTGCCGACCCTGCTGGGCTGTGTGGCCTTGCCTAGCGGGCCGGGTCTGCGGGGCTGCGCCAATGCCCTGGCCCTGCTGCGCGATGGCCGGGTGGATGCCGTGTACCACAAACGCCTGCTGCCGGCCTACGATGTCTTCGATGAGACCCGCTATTTCCGTCCGGGGCGGGAGGCGGTGATCGTCACCGTGGCCGGTTGCCGCCTGGCCCTGACCATCTGTGAGGACCTGTGGACCGGGGTCTATCGTCAGGACGACTACGACGACGATCCGGTAGCCGAGATCGCTGGCCGCTGCGACGTGGTCATCAATGTCGCCGCCAGTCCCTATCAGGCCGCCAAGCCGGCCATCCGCCGCCAGTTGATCGCCGATGTCGCCCGTCGGGTCCGGGCTCCGGTGGTCTACGTCAACCAGGTCGGCGGCTACGACGAACTGCTCTTTGACGGTGACAGCGCGGTGGTGAGCCCCAGCGGTGGCTATCTGGCCGTGGCCGGGCGGTGGCGTGAGGCCCTGGTCATCGCCGATCTGGAGCAGCCGGTCGAGCCCCCGCCGGACATCGATCCCCGCGACGATCTGCACGCCGCCCTGGTCACCGGGATTGCCGACTACTGCCGCAAGTCGGGTCAGCAGCAGGTGGTGCTGGGGCTCTCGGGCGGCATCGATTCAGCCCTGGTCGCCAGTCTGGCGGTCGATGCCCTGGGGCCGGATCGGGTCAGCGGCCTGCTGATGCCCGGCCCCTATTCCTCGCCGGGTTCGGTGAGCGATGCCCAGGCCCTGGCCGCCCACCTGGGCATCAGATCCTGGATCTGCCCGATCACCGAGCCCAACCAGGTGATCTGCCGCCTGCTGGCCGAGCCCTTCGCCGGGACCACCGAGAATGTCGCTGAGGAGAACATCCAGGCCCGCCTGCGCGGTCTGCTGGTCATGGCCTACGCCAACAAGTTCGGGGCCATGGCCCTGGCCACCGGCAACAAGAGCGAACTGGCGGTGGGCTACTGCACTCTCTACGGCGACATGAACGGCGGCCTGGCTCCGATCGGCGACCTCTACAAGGGCCAAGTCTTCGCCCTGTCCGGCCATATCAACCGCCACGGCGAGCGCATCCCCCAGGCGACCCTCGACAAGCCGCCCTCGGCGGAGTTGCGTCCGGATCAGTTCGACAGCGACAGCCTGCCGCCCTATCCGGTCCTCGACCGCATCCTGGAGGCCCTCATCGAGGGTCCGGCGACCGCCGCCGACCTGATCGCCGCCGGCGAGGACCCGGCCACCGTGGCCCGGGTCCTGCGTCTGGTCGAGATCAGCGAGTACAAGCGCAAGCAGGCCGCCCCGGTCCTGCGGGTCAGCGCCAAAGCCTTCGGTACCGGCCGCCGCATCCCCCTGGCCCGCCATATCGCCGATTGACGGCGGGGGTTTTCGAGACCATTCCGGAAGATCTCACGCCCGCTTCGCTCAAGGGCGCAGAGATCGCAGAGAGAAAGCCAGGCCTCCGCCTTCTTGGCTCTTCCGCCGCCCGCAGGGCCTTTGCGTTCTCTGGTGCGTCAGGACAAGCCTGACCGACCTTGTCGATGGAAGGAATCGACCATGTAAC
>SLQH01000278.1 GCA_007131555.1 Planctomycetota bacterium
CGTCATCTCCAGCACTTCCGCCATCTGTTCTTCATCCGTCGTGAAGATTTCCGACGCGCCCAGATGGCTCGGGAAGCTCTCACCCAGCCTGATTACTGTGCCTCGGACGAGGATCCTCCCGACCGCCTCGGAGACCTCTATTTCAACCAAGGCCGTTACCATGAGGCACGCGCAGAGTTTGAGCGTCTGCTGGATGACTGCCCAGACGGCGACGGAGAGTTCAAGGCCTCCCTGCTGGCCCGGATCGGGGCCTGCCAGCGCCAGCAGGGCGAGGCCGAGCTGGCCCGCAAGCATCTGCAGGCAGCCCTGAGCCACGATCCTGACAACAACTGGACCCTCTGCGAACTGGCCGAGGCGGAACGTCAACTGGGTGATCTTGACAACGCCCGCATACACTATGAACAGGCTCTGGCCCAAGAACCCGATGACCACTGGTGCCGAGGGCATCTGGGCCAACTGTTCTTTGAGCAAGGCGAGACCGATCGGGCCATCAGCCTCTACGAACACATCCTTGAGGCTCAGCCGCAGGCCTTGTGGGCCCAGGTCGAGCTGGCCCAGATGCTCACCGATGATGACCCCCAGCGCTCCGCCGCCTTGTGCCGGGCAGCGATCGAAAACGACGCCTCCTATCCCTGGGCCTATGCCCAGCTCGGCACCCTGGCCAGCCGCAACGGTGATCATGAGGAGGCCCTGTCCTGTTTCCGACAGGCCCTAGAAGCGGCTCCGGGATCGACCTGGATCATGCATGAACTGGCTGATGCCTGTCGGCGTCTGGGCCGTTATGCCGAAGCCTACACCCACCTTGAGCACGCCCGCAGCATCAATCCCTTCGAGGCCACCACCTACGGCTTCATGGCTGACATCCTGCGCAGCGACAGCCGTATCGACGAGGCCCTGGCCAATCTCCGCAAGGCTGTCGACATCGATCCCCAATACGCCTGGGCCTGGCGGGAGATGGCTGAGCTGCATGGCCTGGCCGGACGCCATGAGGCTGCCAGCGATGCCCTTGCCAAGGTCCTGGAACTGGAGCACGGTGAACCCGCCAATGATGGCCTGCAGGCCTTCCTGCTGCGCTGTCGCGGTCAGCGCGAACAGGCGGTACCGTTCCTCGAACAAGCCCTGGCCAAGCAGCCGGATTACCTGTGGGCATGGCGCGAATTGATCGATCATCACCTGGTTGCCGGGCGCCTTGAGCAGGCCGCCACCACCGCCCGCAGCGGCCTGGCTACCTTGCCCGATGACCCCCATCTGCTCGGCATGCTGGCCGAAGTGCTACGCCGGCAGGGTCAGATCGATGATGCCCGGCAGGTGATCGACAGGGCCACCACCGTCCATCCCCAGGTCCCCCATCTCTGGGCCATGCGTGGCGACCTGTATCTGCCCCAGGATGCCGCCCTGGCCCTGCGCTATGCCCGACGAGCAGTGCGCCTGCATCCCCAGATCGAATACCGCCTCCTCCTGATCCAGGCCCTGTCGGCCAACGGTCGCCACCGGGAGGCCCGCGATGAGATCGATGCCGTGCTCAAGAGTGACGACCCCTGTGCGCCCAACGTCTACGATCTGGCCATCGAAATGGCGGTCCGTGAAGGCGACCTCAAGCGGGCCGCGCATATCCTTGATGCCGCATTGCAGGCTCATCCCCAGGAAATGCGCCTCCTGATCCGGGCGGCGGCCCTGGGGCTTGACCGCAACGACACCGATCCCTTAGACCGACTCGTTGCCCACTGTTTCACCGTTGCCGACTCCCGACCCTGGTGGGCTGATGTCGCTCTGCTGCTGGCCCGGGCCGGTCGGGCATTACCAGCCCGTCGCGCCATCTTCCGCCTCATCGAAGCCGCCCCCGACGATCAAAGCGCAGCTGCGGCGTGGTTCCTGGCCGCTGACATCGAACTACGCCTGGGCCAACAGGATCTGGCGCTCAAGGCCGGGCGTGAGGCCCTGCAGCACGACCCACAGCACCTCCCATCACGCCTGCTGTGCGCCCGCCTCATGCTGGTCGTCAAGGAAGATGGCAGCGATGAGATGGTGGCCGGTCTGGTGGCTGATCTCGACGCCATCATCGCCGAACGCAACGATGCCCTCATCTTCCAGTGCGCCCTGGTCCTTGATGATGCCGGTCGCCGTGATGAAGCGCAACGATGCTGGCGACATCTGGCCGAAGCGGGCCTGCCGATCGAGGCCCGTATCGACGCCGCCCGCCATGCCGCCGAGCATGGCCATGACGCCCTGACAGATGATCTCCTCAAGGCCCAGGCCGGAGAAGATCGGCAGGTGCTGCTGCGAGAGCGCTGTCTGCTCGCCTTGCGCCGGGGGCGCAGCCAGGAGGTTTGCACCTGGCTCATTGAGGCCGAAGCAGAGCTGGAACCCCTCAATCGCTTGCTACTGGCCCAGGTATTGGTCGCCACCGGGCAACATGAGGCTGCCGGCAGGCAGCTGGAATACATTGATGACCAGCAGGACCCCGGCCTGGTGCGCGGCCGCGACCAGATGCGCATCCGCCTAGACCTGATCATGGGCAATACCGCCCAGGCCCGAGACCGGGCCCGAGCGCTCTGGCGCCGGGATCCGGAGGACTTGGGGTCTGCGGTCCTGCTGGCCCAGGCCCTGATCGACCATGATCCCGGCGAGGCCCATCACCTGCTCTGC
>SLQH01000193.1 GCA_007131555.1 Planctomycetota bacterium
CCAACGCGGATCAGGGCCACGGTGATGTTGTCTGGTCCGCCAGCGGCCAGAGCCAGATCGGTGAGTTTGACGCAGGCCAGTTGGAGGTCAGGGTGATCAAGTACCGTCTGCAGCATGGTTGGCGGATCGACGCAATCAGAGAGGCCATCGGTGCACAGCAGGTAGACATCGCCAGGCTGGAGGTCTTCGACGGTGATGTCGACGGTGATCCGTTCCATGCCCACCGCCTGGCTGAGGATGTTTGACAGCATCCGGGCTTCAATGCTGTCGGGATCCAGTTCCCCGGCCCGGACCCGTTCGGCGACGACGCTGTGGTCTTCGGAGATCTGTTCGATCTGGGCTCCGGCGATGCGGTAGATACGGCTGTCGCCGACATTGGCGGTGATCACCCGGTCATCCATGAAGGCGCAGGCGACGATGGTGGTGCCCATGTCGAAGAGGGAGGGGTCGACGCGGGCCCGGCTGAGGATGTGATCGTTGGCACCGAAGACCGCCTGTTTCATGGTCTCAATGACGGTGTCCTCGTCCCCCCAGTCCTTGGGGCGGAGGTTGCGCAGGGCGTTGGAGACCACCTGCATGGCCAGTTCGCTGGCCACCTGACCACCGGCGTGGCCCCCCATGCCGTCACAGATGATGGCGACCCGATCCTGAGGATCGAAGTACATGGAATCCTCGTTATGGCTGCGCACCAATCCCTTGTGGGTGAGGGCGGCCATGTCGATATCCATCAGTCGACCCTCAGCCCCAGCAGGGTGATGTCGTCTTGGGGGTCACCGCCGCCGGAAAAACTACGGATGCTGTCAAGGATGCGTTCCAGCAGGTCATCGACTTCAAGGGCGGCATGTGCGCGCAGGGTCTCCTGGAGGCGCTCCTCGCCGTATTCCTCCTGTTGCCGGTTCATGGTTTCGGTGACGCCATCGGTATAGGTCAGGAAGATGTCGCCGCTGCGCACCTCGGTGACTTCTTCCTGCAATACGCGATGGAAGATGTCGCCGGCCTTCATGCCCACCACCATGCCGCTGGGTTTGATCTCGCTCATCTCGTTGGTGTGGAGGTTGAGGCAGAGCGTCGGGCTGTGACCGGCGCGGGCCCAGGTGATGGTGCGATGGCGGGGATCAAGGATGGCGTAGGTCATGGTGATGAACATGCGACCACCAAGGTCCTCCACCAGGGCATCGTTGAGTTCGCAGAGCACCTGACGTGGCGAGCGGGTCTGCCGGGCATAGATGGACAGGACCTTCTTGGCCATGCTCATGATCAGGCCGGCCTGCACGCCATGGCCACTGACGTCGCCCTGGGCGAAGCCGATGCAGCCGTCGGGCATGGTGATGAACTCGTAGAAGTCACCGCTGACCGCGCTGCAACTCTGGAAGCGGGTGGCAAAGGTGAAACCGGGCAGGCAGGGGCTCTCGCGCAGCATCGACTGCTGGACATCGCGGGCTCGCAGGAGGTCGGTGCCCTGTTCCACCGATGCCGAGGATGGCGTGGTGGTGGAGGAGGCGGCGGCATGCTCAAGAGCGTCCATCCAGTCCAGAGAGTTGGCGTGGGGCAGGGCGTCCTTGTGGTCGTTTTTATCGGCCTGGTGATCGTCCTGCATCCAGCCGATGGCTTCGACTGCTTCTTGAAGGGCAGGGTCGGGTGTGCGGGCGGCGGGCTTGGCGACTGGAACGGCAATGGGCGAGCGCTCTGCCGGAGCTGCCACCGGGGGCGAGAACTCGGCTGCAGAGTCAGGCAGGGGGGTGGCGATGGGAACGTTGTGGCTGCTGACGGTGGTCGATGGCGGACGGGCCGGGGTTGCTCCTGCGGCTCCACCGGCGGCACTGCCATCACGGGCTTCATGCTGGATGCGGTCGAGGGTCTGCAGTTCCTGACGATCAGGGCGGAAGGCCGTACATTCGCACAGCAGATGCTCGGCCATGCGTTCGGTGAAGGATTCAAGCGGATGGCGCTGGTCGATGCTGATGCTGGACACATGGGTCAGGCAATAGGGGCAGATCCAGTGTCCCTGACCATCGTATTGCCGCCAATGGGGATAACTCAGGGAGCGGCGGATGTTGCCGGCCAGCTTGGCGACCCGAATGCCCCGGTCCCGGGCGGCCTGGACGGCGCGGACATCATGTATCGTGCCGTTCTGGTAGTGGGGACAGTGGGCCAGATGGGCGACCATGTTCTGGATGGTGAAGGTATCGAAACGCCGATTCTTGAGCCGTACCGAGGGGACCTTCTTGAGGGATGCCGGGCTGTACCAGTAGCCTTCATGGTCGAAGACCTGCCAAGCCGGTTCGGTCATCGCCAGATGGGCGATGTTCTCGTGGCGTAGACGTTCTTCGAGTTTGTGTTGTGGCTCATGGGCCCCGGTGCCGTTGGCGAATCGTGGGCAGCGTTGGCTCAGATGGCGTTCGATGGCCCGTTGCATGGGGGCCTTGCCGGGCTGTGGGCTGCGCACGGCGGCTAGGCAGTAAGGGCATATCCAGCGGTTGTCGAAGGTCAGAAAGCGCCACAGGGGATCCCGTTCCAGGTGCTCGCGCACGAAGTCGGTGATCCCAGCTGCTGACTTGCCGCCACTGACGCTGCGACGAAACGTGCTGCGTGCCACTCAACCCCCGTGGTGGGTTATGCCATCTGGGCCGCGAGGACGGCTTGC
>SLQH01000437.1 GCA_007131555.1 Planctomycetota bacterium
CCCCAGTGAAGTGAAGAGCGCCATGACCAAGAAGATCGAAGTCACCGACCTCATCCTCCGCGATGCCCATCAGAGCCTGATGGCCACCCGCATGGGCATCGACGACATGCTGCCCGCCCTTGCCGATCTCGACCAGTGCGGCTACTGGTCGCTGGAGTGCTGGGGTGGGGCGACCTTTGATGCCTGCATCCGCTTCCTCAATGAAGATCCCTGGGAGCGCCTGCGGACCTTCAAGAAGCATCTGCCCAAGACCCCGCTGCAGATGCTGCTGCGCGGTCAGAACCTGCTCGGCTACCGTCACTACGCTGATGACGTGGTCGATCGCTTCGTCGACAAGGCGGCCGAGAACGGCATTGACGTGTTCCGGGTCTTCGATGCCCTCAACGACCCTCGTAATCTGGAGCGGGCCTTGAAGGCGGTCAAGAAGACCGGCAAGCATGCCCAGGGCTGCATCAGCTACACCGTCAGCCCGGTGCATACCATTGAGAAGTACGTTGAGACCTGCAAGAAGCTCAAGGACATGGGCTGCGACTCGATCTGCATCAAGGACATGGCGGCCCTGATCAAGCCCCAACCGGCCTATGATCTGGTCAAGGGCATCAAGGACGCCCTGGGAGACGACACCAAGGTCAACCTCCACGTCCACGCCACCACCGGTGTGACTCTGGTCAGCCTGATGAAGGCCGTCGAGGCTGGTGTCGATATCGTCGATACCTCGGTCAGTTCGATGAGCCTCGGGGCCGGTCATAATCCGACTGAGGCCTTCTGCGAGATGCTTGAGGGCACTGGCTACAGCCACGGCGTCAACCTCGACATCGTTGATAAGGTGTCGCGCCACTTTGCCAAGGTCAAGACCCGCTACGCCGAGTTCTTGACTGCCTTCAGCGGCGTCAAGACCGACATCTTCAAGAGCCAGATCCCCGGCGGCATGCTGTCCAACATGGAGAGCCAGCTAAAGCAGCAGGGCGCTGGTGAGAAGACCGATGAGGTTCTTGAAGAAGTGCCGCGGGTGCGCAAGGACTGTGGCTATGTGCCCCTGGTCACCCCGACCTCGCAGATCGTCGGCTCGCAGGCGGTGTTCAACGTCATGATGGGCCCCTACAAGAAGATGACTGGCGAGTTCCTCGACCTGATGCTCGGCTATTACGGCGAATGCCCGGCTGATCGCAATCCTGAGATCATCGCTCTGGCCGAGAAGCAGGCCGGCAAGAAGCCGATCACCTGCCGCCCAGCCGACCTGATCGAAAACGAGTGGGCCAAGCTGCGCACCGATGCCGAGAAGCTCGACGGCTTCAATGGCTCCGATGAGGACGTCCTGATCACCGCGCTGTTCCCTTCGGTGGCCCCTGGCTTCCTGAAGGAACGCAGCAAGGGACCCAAGAATGTCGGCAAGGATCCGGCGGAAGCCAAGGCAGCTGTGGCTGTCAAGCAGGTCAAGGAAGCCCAGGCCGCTGGCGCTCATGTCAATGTTCCGGGTGGTCCGCGCGATTACACCATCACCGTCAACGGTCAGGCCTATCAGGTCAATGTGACTCCTGGCGCTGGCGGTGCTGCTCCGCAGGTCAGTGCTGCTCCAGCTGCAGCCCCAGCCCCAGCCCCTGCTCCTGCCGCTAGCGGTGGAGAACCGGTCAAGGCTGATCTGGGCGGCAAGGTACTGCGTTTCGTCAAGCAGCCTGGTGATCAGGTTGCTGCTGATGAGCCGATCCTGATCGTTGAGGCCATGAAGATGGAGACCGAGGTGACCGCCCATAAGGCCGGCACCCTGGCACGCTTCGATGTCCAGCCCGGTGATGAGGTAGCGGTAGGGGATGTATTGGCCCACATCTCCTGACCAGCATCGCTTCTTCCTTCTCCACCACGTTGCCTGAAAGAGATCTGCGATGATCCGCCTGCTGTCGCTTCTTGTGGTCCTGAGTTGTGCTGGGACCCTCAGTGCTGATATGCCATCGCTGGTGATGGCAGGTGAGGTCATCACCGCCGGAGCCGAGGTCGTGGTGGAGCAGGCGGTCGACGCCGCCGCGACCGCCGCCGCCGACGATGAGACCCTGCGCTTTGGTGAGGCGGTCAGCAAGTTGTGGCGTGATAGCGGTCTGCGTCAGTTGGCCTGGGGCAACTACGTGATGATTGCTGTCTCCCTGCTGCTCTACTGGCTGGCCATCACCAAGGGCTTTGAGCCCCTGCTGCTGATTCCGATTGCGACCGGCTGTATCTTCGTCAATGCCATCGGGGCGGGGATGGATGCGCCGCCGACCCTTGATCAGTCAGGTGGTCTGCTGTGGTATCTGTTCACGTTTGGTATCGAAACCGGCATGTTTCCCTTGTTCATCTTCTTGGGTGTAGGGGCCTTGACGGATTTTGGTCCCCTGTTGGCCAACCCGTGGAGCGCCTTGTTGGGCGCAGCGGCCCAGGTCGGTATTTTCGGCAGTTTCCTGATGGCAGTTATCGGTTGGATGATCTTCTATGGCGGGGAAATGACGCCACTGGAGATCATGCGGGAAGCTGGTGCCATCGCCATCATTGGCGGTGCCGATGGTCCTACTTCAATCTACGTTGCGCGCCTATTGGCCCCCGATCTGTTGGGTGCTATTGCTGTGGCGGCGTATAGCTACATGGCTTTGGTGCCGATCTTGCAGCCGCCGGTGA
>SLQH01000405.1 GCA_007131555.1 Planctomycetota bacterium
CAACGGGGCGGGGCCTACGGCACGATGTCCCTGGCCAACGCCCTGAGCGTGTTCGTGCTGATCGTCGGCCTGCCGCTGGCCGCCCTTGCCTGGCAGCAGGGCCTGCGCCTGTGGCGGAGCCTCGACCCCGACGTGCTGCTGCCCCGGCCACCACTGCTGCCGCTGCTGACCGTGGTCCTGCTCGGTGGGCTGGGCTTGGCGACCCTGCTGTGTGCTGGAGCCCGAGGTGGGCCGGTGATGGCCGCCCTGGCGATCACCCTGTTGGTGGCCTGGCGAGGCCGGGGCTGGTGGCGCTGGGCGGCGCCGCTGGGCCTGGTCACAGGCGCGGTGGTGGTCGTGGGCAGCGGTGTACTGGACGCCAACATCGCCGTCCGGGCCCAGTACTGGAGCAGCGCCTGGCAGCTGATCGGGCAGCGGCCCTGGCTCGGCTGGGGCCTGGACGGCTTCGCCGAACAGGTCGGGCGGATCCTGCCACTCCATGGGGAGTACAGCCGCCTGGCCCACAATGCCGTGCTCGACGCGGCGGTGGCCGCTGGTGTGCCGGCGGCCCTGGCCGTGACTGCCCTGCTGCTGCTGCTGGCCGGCCGCCCCCCGACCAGGCCCGAGGCCGCCGATGACGACCAGCCCGACCTGGCCCGACCGCGCCGCCTGGCCTGGCTGCTGGCCCTGGCCCTGCCCTATGCCGCCGCCTTCGGGACCCTGGACAGCGATAATCTGGCCTTCTGGCCGGGCGGCCAGCACATCGCCCTGGTGCTGCTCTACGCCACTGGCCTGGGCCTGGTCATGGCCCTGGTGGTCCGGGCCCTGCTGCGCCTGCCGGCGGCCCCGGCCTGGGCCTTGTGGCTGGGCGTGGCGACCTTTGCTCTGGCCTGCCTGATCGACTTCCATCTTCATAACCTGGCCCTGAGCGGCAGCGCCATCGCTTTGGCCCTGGCCCGGCGCCGCCCAGGCCAGCCCGCCGCTCGCTCACGGCTCTGGCAGAACCTGGCCCCCCTGCTGTGGCTGGGACTGGGGCTGGCCGCGGCCGGGGCTTGGCAGCGGGCCGGGCACCTGACCAGCGCCCAAACCCTGATCGAACAGCTGGAAGCCCTGCACGACCCCCGCCGCCAGGACGACCACCCCGCCCTGCTGAGTGCCCTGGGCCACCAGCTCGGCCAGCCTGACGAGGACCCGCGCCGCCTGATCGCGGCCGCCATCGATGAGGCCCAGGGGCTGATCACAGGCTGGCCAGCAGCCCCCGATCTGGATCTGCGCCTAGCGGTGCTCAGCAACGACCATCAGCGCCTGGAGACCCTGGCCGAGGCCCTGCCCAGCCATCTCGCGGCCTGGGTCCGGGTGGCTGAAAGCCGGGCCCGGCGTGGTGATCTGGACGGCGCCATCAGCGCCCAGCGCCATGCGATCGCCCTCCATCCGGCCGCCCTTGACCTGCGCCTGCACCTGGCCGCCTTGTTGCGCCGGCTGGCCGAGGATCACCCCGAAGCCACCACCTTGCGCAGCGAAGCCGAGGCCATCGACGAGCAGGTCCGGACCCTGACACCGATCGTCCACCCGAACCATCGTCCCCGGCGCTTTGGCACGCAGTGAGCGTATGAGCAGTCTCTGTGAGCATGCAAAGGAGCCCCCATGTCCCGCTTGTGCCTCATCCTCTGCTGCCTGGGACTGACCACGACCGGCGCCTTGATGGCCGCCAGCAGCGACATGCAGCAACTGCTCGACCGTTTCAAGACCCTGGAGGACTTCACCCGGCTGGTCGAGCGGGAATACTATCGCCCGGTTTCCCGTGAGCAGTTGTGGGACGGCGCCCTGCGCGGCATGATGGAGAGCCTTGATCGTCACAGCCGCTATCTCACCCCCGATGAGGTGGTGCTGCGCAACCGTGACCCGGAAGGGCCGGTGCTGGGCTTCGGCTTCGACTGGCATCACGAGGCCGCCAACGAACGGGTGGTGGTCTCACGGGTGATCCCCCATTCTCCGGCGGCCGCCGGCGGACTGGTCCGAGGAACGGTGATCACATCCCTGGACGGCCACGATCTGCAGGCCCTGACCCTGGTCGAGATCCGCCGCCGCTTCATGCGTCTGGGCGATCAGTGCACCCTGGGCCTGCGCCTGGCCGACGGCCAGACCGAGGAGATCACCCTGGTCCGGACCGCGATCGACCATCATGGGGTCGGCGAGGCCGCGATCCTGGCTCCGCAGCTGGGCATCGGCTATGTCGCCATCCATCGCTTCGTGGCCGGGGCCCCACAGCGGGACCGCAGTGCCGGCAGCGCCACCGCCCGGGCCTTCCGGGCGGCGATCGACGACCTGCGCGATCAGGGTCTCAAGGCCCTGATCATCGACCTGCGCGGCAACGGTGGCGGCCATCTGCTGCCGGCCGTGGAGATTGCCGATGCTTTCCTCAACCACCACGGCGACGGGACCCTGATCGTGGCCCAGGCCTCACGCAATCCCAGTCATCAGGCCCGCCACATGGCCCGCAGCGACAACACCTATCCCCATTGGCCGCTGGCGGTGCTGATTGATGCCCATACCGCATCCAGTGCCGAAGTCCTGGCGGGGGCCTTGCAGGATCATCGCCGGGCCGTGGTGGTGGGTGAACAGAGCGCCGGCAAGACGGCCATCCAACAGCAGTTCATGCTC
>SLQH01000395.1 GCA_007131555.1 Planctomycetota bacterium
ACGGCGTGATCGGCCGACCAGGCCTGGCCGCGCAGGGGCACCGGGCTGGAACGGACAGCGGCGGGGATCTGCACCTGCAAGGGGCGGCGATCCAGCAGGGCGGCCAGGGCATCGATCGGGGTCGAGGGCTGGCCGTGGAAGAGATGGCTGGCGGGGATGAGCGCACGCTCGCTGTGGCCGGGGCGGATCCAGGTGAGGATCAGGCCGGCCCCGCCGGTGTTCTCGAAGAAATCCAGGCGCAGGGGATGGAGGCCGGGCTCAAGATGGACGGTGGCGGCGCGGCGGCGCATGCCGTGGCGGCCGTCGTTGTCGATCAGGGGCGGGCCGCTGAGGTGGCCCAGGTGCAGGCGTGAGCCGTCATCGGAAGTGATTTCCAGGGTGTAGTCGCCGGCTTCGTCGATGAGCAGGTAGCCCTCGTGGCGGGTGGCGAAGTAGTCGACCAGGTGGGCGGGGAAGCCGGGCCAGGCGGCAGTGGTGGAGGGGTAGTTGACGACCGGGTCAATGCGGGTGAACAGCGGCTCCAAGGGGTCGAGATCGGGGATGCGATCCAGCGGGGTGGCCAGATCGTAGACCGACAGCAGCAGGCCACCCTCCAGGCCCTCGGTGCTGGGCAGTTGCGGCGGAGGTGGCAGGTCGGCCAGGGTCGGCGCGGCGCTCTGAGCCTGGGGGGCGTGAAACAGGTGGCTGGCGGGGATGACCGCACGCTCGCTGTGACCGGGGCGGATCCAGCTGAGGATCAGGCCGGCCCCGCCGGTGTTCTCGAAATAGTCGAGGCGCAGGGGGTGGAGGCCGGGCTCCAGCTCGCGGGTCAGGCCGCGGCGGCGCATGCCATGGCGGCCGTCGTTGTCGATCGCCATCTCACCGTCAAGGTACAGCCGCGAGCCGTCGTCGGAGGTGATCTCAAGGGTGTAGGTGCCGGGTTCATCAATGAGCAGATAGCCCTGATGACGACTGGCGAAATGATCGGCCATGGTCGAGGGTAGGCCGGGCCAGGGATCGCGGGTGCTGGGATAGTTGACCACCGGGTCAATGCGCTCGACATCCGGCACCAAGGGGTCGAGATCGGGGATCTGCGAGAGCGGCCCGGCCAGACTGTAGAAGGCGGCCTGCAGACCATAAGCCAGGGCCGCAGGCGGCGGGGCCAGACCGTCGATCACCGGCGGCGCGGCGACCTCATAGACCAGCCGGCACTCGGTGCGGCCCACCAGGCCACCGTGCACACCCATTGCCGGGCGCAGGTCGATCAGCAGGCCAGAGCGGCGATCCAGGGCCGGGAAGGGCAGACCCTGATGCCCCGGCGCACCGCCATGGGTACGGACCTCCACCTGACCATCGCCATGGATGTCCACCGCCAGGGCCCAGCCGCCGGGCAGGGCAGCATCGACATCAAGATGAAAGCGGGTCAACAGACGATGCGGCGGCAGTTCGCTGAGCAGGCTGTTCAGGCGGGCCAGCAGATGGACCCCGCCCTGCTGCTGGGCCTGGCTCAAGCTCATGCCGGCCGGCACTGCCCACAGCCCGGCCGAGGGCGGATTGCCGCCATGCAGCCCAGTCTGCCAGGTGCTGCCGCCACCCTGGACCCAGCGAAAGGGCAGGACCAGCAGGACCCGGTCCCAGGGTTGGGCCGAGGTCAGGGCGCCGGCCTGAGGGCCGGTGGGCAGGTTGCCTGCCGCCTCGCGGGCGTATCCGGCAGCCAGCACGGCATCCTGCTGATAGCGGGGATACTCGATGAAATCCCCAAAGATATCAGTGTATTGACTGATGCGCCAATCCGGCTGCAGACCGATCCACGCCGACTCCGGGCCATGCAACTGCAAGCGGCCAACCCCACGTCCACCGGCCTGATCATCACCGCTCCACAGGCGGACCCCGATCTGGCCCTGGACGGCTGAACCTGCGTCCTGCCAGGCCTCGGCCACCGTGCCGTCACGGGCAATGGCCTGGGGCTGCGGGGCCGCCGGGTCATAGCCGCTGCCATGGACCGTAAACTGCCCAGCAGCCTCGCCCGGCGCCTCTTCGGCGGCCAGCCAGGGCAGGAGGCCGAGAAGGAGGAGGAGTGGGGCGCGCAGAAGGCTACGCCAGCGATTACCTGGGCGCGGCAGCGGAACCGCTGACACGGCGTGATCATGAACGATACAGTCGGCACGGCAGGTCATGTCTGGGCTCTCCGGGGGCCGGCTGAAAACGCCGGTGTTCGTTGTGGCAGGTGGACCCTAGACCGCACACAGAGGTGGTCAAGCAAGAATCTGATGAAGGACCTCGTCGATGACAGACAACGACCGGATCAGGGTTTAGGAAACAGCTGCCTGCGCCGTAAGCCCTCTTTAAAAGAGGGCTTACAGCTTGTCTGTGAACCGAATACAAGCGGTTCCGGGGTGCGATTGGGAGCTGCTTCAGACTCCTGCTGGCGTTCTGTTGTCGCAACAACCGATCCTGGTCTGCGCGTCGGCACGCGGGCCAAGGCCCGGTGCTCCGTGGTGGATTTGGGGTGGACGGTGGTTTTGGATGGGGCTGGAGGTTGGTGGACGGATGCCGTGGGTGATTGTTGAAAGGGATCTGGCGTTTGGTGGTGGAACGGCGGGCTGAAGCCCACCATCCGTGCCGGCTAAAGCCGGCGCTACTACTTGGCCCGTGTACAT
>SLQH01000524.1 GCA_007131555.1 Planctomycetota bacterium
ATGTCAGCCTGTGCGATCTGTTCCCTACACTTTGTGATCTGGCCGGTATTCCCGTGCCCGACGGTCTTGATGGTCGGTCTCTGGTCGATCTGGCCCATAATCGAGCCCCAGAATGGCCAGATGAGGCCTGTTCATTCTTTCTCCAGCAGGGTTGGTCCAACGGCATGATACGTCGGGGCGCACTCAAGTACCAATGGTACCATCACAATGAGCGAGGCGCCTTGCCAGAGGTCTTGTTCGACCTGGCCCAGGACCCGCACGAGACCCGCAATGCCATTGACGATCCGGCGCATGCTGCGGAGCTTGCCGCCTTCCGGCTCCGCCGCCGCGACATTGAGTCTGTCAGAAGCCGGTAAAGACTCATCATCATATCCAACAGCCATGCGTTACTCGCCGCCGCCTGATCGTCGTCTGTCCCAGCAGGTCTCGCGGGGAGAGCCGCTGCCGGATTGCCGTCCGGTGCGGACCTGGCGCATCCCCCTGGCCGGGATCCATCCCCAGGTGCGCATCGCCCATCATCTGCCCGGACCGGGCGCCCTGGCCCGGCGCATCATCTTCGATCATGAGTTCATCCTCAGCCTGGATGGTGAGGGCGAGGTGTTCATCGGTCATGGCCGGCACTGCTATGGCCCTGGATCGCTGGTCCTGATCCCGCCCTTCACCCCGCATCATCAGATCCGTACCGGCCGTCCGGGTGACCACATCGCGGTTCATTTCGACTGGGCTCCCGGCCTGCCGCCGCAACGCGATCCGTCGCGGCGGCCAGCCCACGACGTGGTGGTGGTCGACGGCCTGCCGTCACCCGGCTTCTGGCCCCAGGTCGGGGCCGACATCCTGGAGCATTTCCGCCGGGTGGTCGCCCTCCAGGGCAGTGCTGACCCGGCTGACCGGCTGCGCCAGATCGTTCACATGCAGCGCCTGACCCTGGCCCTGCGCCATCTGGTTGCCAGCCCAGACGGCAGCGATCCGGTGCTGGCCCAGCGTCTCCAGCCGGCCCTCGACCTGATCCATCATCGCTACGACCAGCCCCTGATGGTGACCGGACTGGCCCGGGCCTGTGGCTTGTCGCGCAGCCGTTTTGCCGACTGCTTCCGGGACTGGGCCGGGTGCCCGGTGGCGGTGTATCTGCGCCGATACCGGATCGAGCGGGTTCGTGAGCTGTTGTTGGGCGATGATCGGCCGCTGGCCGACATCGCCAGCGCCTGCGGCTTCGCCGATGCCTTCCACCTGTCCAAGGTGTTCCATCGTTTCGACGGCCGCAGTCCGTCGGCCTTCCGGGCCGAGGCCCGCTCCCAGGGCCAGGTTCAGGCGTTTTAGACATGCCATCGGCGTTGCCGCCATGGCGCGATGGTTGCCGGTCCTGAAGCTGCTCATGTACCTGACAGCAAAGGATCCCCCATGCTCTACCCCCATCGCGCCACCCCGACCCTCGATGACAGCCTGTTCCGCGATCCCCCGGCGGTCTATCGCGGGACCCCGTTCTGGAGTTGGAACGGCCGCTTGGACCCTGACCTGCTGTGTCGCCAGATGGACACCTTCCGGGCCATGGGCCTGGGGGGTGGGCATATGCATCCGCGCACCGGTCTGGCCACGCCCTACCTGGGGCCGGAGTACCTGGCCTGTGTCAAGGCGGTGGTCGAGCATTGCCGTCAGACCGGCATGCTGGCCTGGCTCTATGATGAGGACCGGTGGCCGTCAGGCTTTGCCGGGGGCCTGGTCACCAGCGATGAGCGCTACCGTCTGCGCAGCCTG
The DNA here is from genome assembly GCA_007131555.1 of Planctomycetota bacterium. Classification (GTDB taxonomy): domain Bacteria; phylum Planctomycetota; class UBA11346; order UBA11346; family UBA11346; genus SLQH01. The sequence continues at coordinate 1,753 of SLQH01000524.1, forward strand.
CGCCTGACCCCGCATCCCTATACCGCGCAGGATCGTCAGGACCCCCACCTACGCCGCGGCCTGAGCCGCCGGGAGGGGACCGGCACCCTGCTGACCTGCTATGCCATTCGTCTGGATGAGGATGGTCGCTTGGCCAGCAGTCGTCAGGTCAGCGCCGAGGAGCCCTTGGGCGAGGCCGAGACCCGCTGGTATGCCTACCGGGAGATCTCGCCCTCGTCGTCCTGGCACAACCATCAGAGCTATGTCGACACCCTCAACCCGGAGGCCATCGACCGCTTCATCGCCGTCACCCATGAGGCCTACCGGGCGGTCGTCGGTGAGGACTTCGGCGGCATCGTCCCGGCCATCTTCACCGATGAGCCGCAGATGCATCCCTGTGGGGCCCTGACCGGGCCCTGGGCCCAGGAGGACGTGGTGCTGCCCTGGACCGATGATCTGCCCCAGAGCTATCAGGCGGCCTGGGCCGAGGACCTGCTGGCGGTCCTGCCGCAAATGCTCTGGGAACTGCCCGAGGGGGCGGTCGCGGCCGCCCGCTGGCGCTTGCGTGACCATCTGAGCGAACGCTTCGCTAGCGCCTTTGCCGACCGCATCGGCGCCTGGTGCGAGACCCATCAACTGGCCTCCACCGGCCATCTGATGTGCGAGCAGTCCCTGGCTGGCCAGGTGCAGTGGGTCGGCGAATGCATGCGGCATTACCGGTCCTTCCAGGTCCCCGGCATCGACATCCTGTGCGATCACATGGAACTGAGCACCGCCAAGCAGGCGGCCTCGGTGGCCCACCAGGACGGACGTGAGGGGGTCCTGTCGGAACTCTACGGGGTGACCAACTGGGACTTCCCCTTCGCCGGCCACAAGCGTCAGGGTGATTGGCAGGCGGCCCTGGGCATCACCGTGCGGGTCCATCATCTGACCTGGATGACCATGAAGGGCAATGCCAAGCGGGATTATCCGGCGTCGATCGGCGACCACATGCCCTGGGTCGATCGCTACCGGGTGGTCGAGGATCATTTTGCCCGGGTTAACACCGTGTTGACCCGAGGCCGGCCCCTGGTGCGCATCGGCATCATCCATCCGGTCGAGAGCGCCTGGTTGGTGGTGGGTGGACCGCGCTCCCAGACCGGGGTCGAGGCCGAGGATCTGGAGCAGGCCTTCCAGGGCATCCTGCGCGATCTGCTCTTCGCCCAGCTGGATGCCGACTTCATTGCTGAAAGCCTGCTGCCGCAGCAGTGTCCGCAGGTGGACGGGCCGGTGCTGACGGTCGGCCAGATGGCCTATGACGTGGTGCTGGTGCCCCACCTGCGCACCATCCGCAGCAGCACCCTGGAACGCCTGGAGGCCCTGGTCGCGGCCGGGGGCCGGGTCTGCTTCGTTGGTCGGATTCCGGATCATGTTGATGCCCAGCCCAGCGATCGGGCCCAGGCCCTGGCCAGCCGCTGCCAGCGCCTGGATCGGTCGCGGGCCGCCCTGCTGGCGGCCCTGGAGCCCTATCGGGAACTACGGGTCAGTCGTCCGGATGGATCCCTGGCCGATGATGTCCTCTCTCAGATGCGGATCGACGGCGACCGGCGCCATCTCTTCCTGTGCTGCACCCGCGCCGCTCCCGGCCTCGACGAGAAGGCTGATGGTGAGCCGCTGCGCCTGTGGCTGCGCGGCCACTGGCAGGTGACCCGCAACGATACCGCCAGCGGTGAACGCTGCCCCATAGCCCATCGTCATGACGATCACGGCACGGAACTGTGCTGGCCAACCGGCGCGGCCGGTTCCCTGCTGCTGACCCTCGATCCGGCTCCAGCAGCCAGTCCTGCCGCCCTGCCCCAGCCCCGGCGCTGGCAGACCCTGGGTGAGATGGCTGACCCGCTGCCGGTCAGCCTGAGTGAACCCAATGTCCTGGTCCTGGATCGGGCCGAGTCCCGCCTGGATGATGGCCCCTGGCAGCCGATCGAGGAGATCCACCGGGCTGAGAACCGTCTACGAGCCGCCCTTGGCTGGGCTCCCAAGACCGGAGGCGTGGCCCAGCCCTGGTGCGAGCCGGCCTGTCCGGTCGAGCACAGCGTCACCTGGCGCTGCTGCATCGACAGCACGGTGGCCGTGACCGGGGCCCATCTGGCCCTGGAGGACAGCGATCAGGCCCTGATCCGGCTGGATGGTCACGAGATCTCAGTGGTCGCCGATGGCTGCTGGGTCGATGCCTGTCTGGCCACGATCCCGCTGCCGGATCTGGCCGCCGGCCAGCATGTGCTGGAGGTGCGTCTGCCCTTCAGCCCCAGCGGTAGTCTGGAATGGATGTATCTGCTGGGCGATTTCGGGGTCGAACTGCGCGGTCGGCATGCCCGCCTGAGCGCCCCGGTGCGCAGTCTGGCCTGGGGCGATTGGACCCATCAGGGTCTGCCCTTCTATGCCGGCAATGTCACCTATCACAGCCGCTGGCAGCATGATGGCGGATCCCTGGCCCTGCATGTGCCCCACATGCGCGCTCCGGTGCTGGGCTTGGCCATCGACGGCCAGGACTGCGGCACCATCGCCTACGATCCCTTCCGCCTCGATCTGGGATCACGTCCGGCCGGGGAACTGCAGGTCGACCTGACGGCCTACGGCAGCCGCATCAACGCCTTCGGGGCCCTCCACAATGCCGATCCCCGCTGGCAGTGGTGGGGTCCGCCATCCTGGGAGACCACCGGTGACCGTTGGAGCGAGGAATACCGTCTGTGGGCCTGCGGCATCCTGACCGCGCCCCGCTGGCAGGGGCTGGCGTGAGTCCCAGGGATCTACGGATATTCAGGGGGCGCGTCTGTCAGGATCACGTTGCCGGTTCAGACCCTGACGACAGGACCTGGGCGATGATCTCGGCCAGGGCCTGGATGCGGTAGGGCTTGCTGATGGTCGCCTGGACGCCGAGGTCCTGGGTGCTGGCCAGGGTGGTGTCATCGGTGTAGCCGGTGGCCAGGATGACCGGCAGGTCCGGGGCGCGGCAGCGCAACTGACGCAGACAGTCGATGCCGTTCATCTCCGGCATGACCATGTCCAGCATGACCAGGTCGATCTCGGGGTGGTCGTGGTGGATCTCCAGGGCCTGACGGCCGTTCTCAGCCACCAGGACCTGGTAGCCGAGGTGGGTCAGGATGGCCGTGGCGGTGGTCCGCAAGACCGCTTCATCGTCGACTACCAGGATCGTGCCGGAGCCGGTGACGGCATCCGGCGCCGGGCGTCCGGCCGGGGCCTCGTTCTGCTCGGCCAGCGGTAGCCACAGGGTGAAGGTGGTGCCGGCACCTGGCTGTGAGATGACCTCGATGGCCCCGCCGTGCTGGTGGACCGTGCCATAGACCGCCGCCAGCCCGAGACCGGTGCCGTGGGGTTTGGTGGTGAAGAAGGGGGTGAAGATGCGATCCAGCAATGCTGGATCAATGCCGCAGCCGGTATCGCTGACCTGCAAGGCGAGGTAGGTCCCGGCCGACAGGGCCTGGCCGTCCGACAGGGTGCGGTCGTGGGGCAGATGCTCCTGGCTGGTGGCGAAGGTCATGGTGCCGCCCTCGACCATGGCCTGGCTGGCATTGATGCCGAGGTTGAGCAGGGCGCTGTGCAACTGGGCGCTGTCGGCGGTGATGGTGGCCTGGGGACTGTCGCAACGCGGGTCGATGGTGATGCGGCGGTCGATGGTCTTGGCCAGGAGGGACGCGACATCATCAATGAGGTCATGGACGTTGACCGGAATCGTCTCCATCGCTCGCCGGCGGGAGAACAACAGCAGTTTGCCGCACAGATCAGCGGCCCGTTCGGCCGAGGCCAGGATGGCCTCCAGCAGGTCCTGCTTGGGTGGCTGGTCGGCCTTGGTCAGCAACATGTCGGCTGCGGCGACGATGCCGCCGAGCATGTTGTTGAAATCGTGGGCCACGCCACCGGCCAACTGGCCGATGGCATCCATCCGCCGGCTGTGGTCGAGCTGTTCCTGGAGGCGGTACTCTTCGCTGACATCGCTGAAGACCAGGACTACCCCCAGGATGGCCCCCTGGTCATCACGGATCGGAGCCCCGGAGTCCTTGATATGGTATTCGCTGCCATCGCGGGCGATCAGCAGGGTATGATTGGCCAGGCCGACGACCTCGCCCTGTTCCAGGACCTTGGCGACCGGGTTGACCACCGCTTCGCGGGTTCGGGCATGGACGATGTGGAAGACCTCGTCGAGGGTCCGGTCGCGGGCCTCAGCCAGGTTCCAGCCGCTCAGACGCTCGGCGACCGGGTTCATCCGTACCACATGACCGCTGAGATCGGTGGCGATGACCCCGTCGCCGATCGAGTCGAGGGTGACCCGCAGTCGGGTCTCGCTGTCGCGCAAGGCCTGTTCGGCGGCCTTGCGGTTGCTGATGTCGGTATGGATGCCGACCAGACCAGAGATCTCGCCGTGGCCATCAATGCAGGCGTAGGCCCGCAACAGGATGTCGAGCACGTGTCCGTCAGCGGCCCGCATGGCGACCTCGCCGCTCCATGGGCGACCGGCCATGATCGTAGCGAAGACCTCCTCACCGATGTGGCTATCAGCGTACAGGGTCTTGGGCGGATTCGGTCCGATGTCGCCGAATAACTTATCAAAGGCAGGGTTTTGATAGAAGTGACGTCCTTGGGGGGTGGAGAAGCCAATGGCGTCACTCGCGCTTTCAACGGCAGTACGAAAATGCAGCAGTTCAGCCTCTTTCTTCTTGCGGTCGCTGATGTCGCGCACCGAGACCAGAATCACCTGTTGGTTGCCGAGAGGGGTCTGTCGCATGCTGATCTCGACCCAGAATACCGCGCCCTCACGGTGGCGGCACTTCCATTCAAACAAGGGCCGCTGTCCTGCACGGGCCTGTTGCAGGTACTGCAGGCCTTCGGCGATGGAATACGGTGACTGTCCCAGGCTGAGCTGATCGATGGTCAGCGACGGGGCTTCATGCGGTTCATAGCCGAACATTTCCCGGATGCGGCCGTTGGCCGCCAGGATCGCGCCGCTGTCGGCATCATGGATGAATACCGCATCGGAGATGTTGTCGAACAGGGTCTTGAAGCGCTGTTCGCGGTCGATGATGGTGTGGATCATGCGGTTGACGCTGTGGGCCAGATCGGCCAGTTCATCGTTGCCCGGCACCCGGATCTCGCGCCGGTCCTCGCCGCGGCTGATGCGGTCGACATCGTGGATCAGGTCGGTGATCGGCCGGGTCGTCTGGAGGCCCAGGTAGGCCCCGATGAGGCTGAAGACCAGGGCCACCGTCAGGGCGGCGCTCAGCAGGGTCCACCAACTGCGGTTGACCATGTCTTCCAGCTGGGTGCGCATTGAGCGCACGGGGGCATCAATCACGGTTGTGGGAACGATGCAGGCCAGTACCCAACCGGTGTCGGCGATGGGGGCATGGGCCATGATCCGTTGGCCATGAGGTCCGGCAAAGGGAATGATGTCGGAATCACTGTCAAACAGGGACCTGAAGGCGGCGGCGGTAGCGGCATCGGGATGTCTGGTCACCGGGGTCTGGGCAGCATCGGCCTGATCGTGTGAGGCGCTGCCATCGGCGGTGATGAAGATGTGGATCAGGGCGGCGTGTTGTTCAGCTGACCATGCCAGTTCGTCGATCGCCTCTTGGGACATGGCCAGAGGGCGCCCTTGATCGTCGAGCAGCAGCAGGTAGCCGGGCTCGCTTGCCGCCATGGATTGGAGCAGGAGGGTCAGATCACCAAGCACCATGTCCAGGCCGATGGTGCCGATGAAGTCCTCGCCTTCGTAGAGCGGGGCGATGCGACTGATCATCCATTGCTGCTTGATGGTATCGATATAGGGGGTGGTCCAGGCCGCCTCGGCACTGGGATGACGATCAGGAGCAAAGGCCCTGACGTACTCCTCCTGGCTTTCATCCAGTTCGTTGATGGCGGGGTCGCTGGCCATGCGGGCTGCGTAATCATTGGGGTAGGTGACAGCTACTCCATCAACCGTGACGCACCACAGCAGGTCACAACTGGCCGTGCGCGGGTGGTGGGCGGCGGCCATGGCTGGCATCAGCGGCATCAGTTGTTCCAGGCGGCGAGTGATCGCAGTTCTGGTGTCATCGTCGTGGCGTACCGCATCAATGATGGCTCTGCGGATCCATGGACTGCCCTGATGGCCACGACGTTGCCAATTGGCATAGGCTCCATATTGGGGGTGGATAAAGCCATAGCCGGGCAGTCCGGCCCGATCCTGGTCAGGGTAGAGGTCGGCAAGGTGGGCGATCACCAGATCCGGATGGTGATTGATATTGGTATGAGCCAGGCTGTGCAGCAGGTCAAGCTGGGCCGCGTGATCGGCAAAGAAGGCGGCAACCCCTTGGCCGACGGCGGTGACATGACGCTCCAGGGTGCGGTGATGGGCCCTGGTGATAGCTGCCTCGCCATCACTGATGATGTCACGGGTGGTGCGGTGCAGGAGGCTGATGCCGATGATGCCCAATACCAGCACCGGTACAGCGGTGGCAGCCACCATGCCAAGCATGAAACGGGGAGTGATCTTCATGGCGAGAAAACCATTATGACCGCTCACGGTATGCAGGCAAGGAAGGATGGCATCCAGTACCGCTCAGATGGCGAAATGCTCAGCAAGGCTGGCCCTGAAGGGGGCCGTGTTGTGATCAGCGGGCGGGTGCGTTCAGAGCGATCCACATGCCATCGCCGGTCGGCAGGATGACGCTGGTCAGGGAGTCATCGGCAGCCATGTGGTCGTTGAAGCGTTGGATGGCCCAGACATCGTCCTTGTTGCGGCTAGGGTTCTCATCCAGCAATTGGCCGTAGGCGAAAGCATTGTCAATGAGGATCAGCCCCCCCGGCTTGACGATACGCTTGGCGGCCTCAAGATATAGCATTGACGGCGATTTGTCGGCATCAATGAAGGCGGCATCAATGCTGTTGTCGGTGAACGTTTTCACAAGTTCCACAGCATTGGCGCGATGGATGGTGATCCGGTTGGCGACATCGCTGCGCTTGATCCAGGACTGGGCGAAGTCGGCGTGGGCGTCGTTGATCTCCATGGTGTGCAGGTGGCCGTCTTCGGGCAGGGCTCGGGCCATGGTGATCGCTGAGTAACCGGCCAGGGTGCCAATCTCCAGGACCGTACGTGCTTGATGTGAACGAAGCAGGATCTGCAACATGGTGCCCTGTTCCGGAGCGATTGAGATCGGTGGGATGCCAGCCTCGGCGGCGGCGGTCTTCAAGGCCACCAGGAAATCGTCCTCACGGGCGGTGTGGGCGGCCAGATAGCGGACCAGTTCTGTGGTGACAGCGGTAGCTTGTTCTGACATGATGCGGGCTCCTGGTCACAGGCCGGGGATGAATGAGATGATACCGTATGCGGTCGCAGATGTTGTGATTGGTTCTGATTATGGGGCCAACCCCCAGTCCATGCCAGCGCGAAAACCTCTTCCCGCGGCGGTGTCATCTACGCCGAACCACTGTGATGTGTGTCATATGCAGGGGCTGCGCGTGTGATTCCAGTTGTAGCGGATCGTCCAAGCACCGGGTCAATGTGTATCGGTCATTTTATGTGGCCGTCCATATCCATCAGGAGTCAGTCATGTCGATGCGTTTCTCATCCCTGCTTGCCGCCCTTATCGGTGCCATCGCGCTGTTCGGTTTCAGTGCGTGCAGCAGTTCGTCCAGTTCAGGCGGCGGTGGCAGTGGCGGTGGCGGTGGGGCTACTGAAGCGCCGACCATCGTCACCCAGCCGCAGAATGTCATCGTGGCTCAAGGACAGAGCGCCACTTTTACTGTCGTGGCAAACAATGCTGAAACCTATCAATGGTGGCATAGCACAGGAAGCGGCTGGACGGCCATTAGTGGCGCCAATCAGGCGACATACAGCATTGCCTCGGCATCATTGGCGCAGAATGGCCATTGGTTCTATGTGGAGGTGCGCAACAGCATCGATGGCGTGTCCAGTGATGCTGTGCAGTTGACCGTCACTGACAGTGTCGTCGATGTGTATACCCTGACCTATACCGCCGGTGCTGGTGGTGCCATCAGCGGCGCTGCCACGCAGTCCGTGTTGGCGGGTGGCAGTGGTAGTGCTGTTACCGCTGTGCCTGCGATCGGCTACAGTTTCGTTGACTGGAGTGATGGTAGCATTGCCAATCCTCGTACTGACACCAATGTCACCGAAGACATCACAGTCACAGCCAATTTTGAGATCAATACCTACACCTTGACCTATAGCGCCGGGGACAATGGCTCTCTCACGGGCGATACCGACCAGACGGTCGATCATGGGGAATCAGGCACTGCTGTCACGGCGGTTGCGGATGAGGGCTATGTGTTTGTCAATTGGAGCGATGGACGCACTGCCAATCCCCGTACTGACACTGAGGTCAGTGCCGATGTGTCTGTGACAGCCAATTTCGCTGCTGATGACGATGACGTGACCACCTATACCCTGGTCTATCAAGCAGGCCCCAATGGCTCTATTAGTGGCGTCAGCCCTCAGACCATCATCTCTGGTCAGGATGGCAGCGCTGTGACCGCCGTTCCGGCCACTGGTTACTCCTTTGTCGCCTGGAGCGATGGTAGCACCGTCAATCCCCGTACAGACACCAATGTCCTGGCACACCTCACGGTCAGTGCCAGCTTTGCGATCAATACCCATACTGTCACCTACCTGGCTGATGCTGGTGGCAGCATTGATGGCGAGGCAGTGCAGGAGGTTGACCACGGGGCCGACACCGTAGCTGTTGAAGCCCTTGCTGATGAGGGCCGCTTCTTTGTGCGC
>SLQH01000010.1 GCA_007131555.1 Planctomycetota bacterium
CGGAATAAACTACCAGCTTGGCATTGCGACTCCTGCTCGACCCAGCGCCTGCTGTGGTCGGTCGGGTCTTGCCGATCATGGTCCTGGCGGCTATACTGGACCATTGACCTATTGCCCGTGGCTGGCGGCGGTCTGCCGGATCGACAGGACGACAAAGAGGGGGCCCTCATGCTGCGACTCAAGGATCACAATGAAGAGGTCGCCTTCAAGATCCTGGAGAAGCATGGCGGTGATCGGGATGCCGCCATCCAGGACATGATCAAGCATCAGGTCTCAGCCGATACCGCCCAGCGGGTGGTCTCCAGGGTCTACTACCGCATTCGTCAGGTGCATATCGTCGCCGGAGCGGTCAAGGCCGGTGTGGGCCTGATCCTGTTGATCGTGGGCATCCTGTGGCTACGGGCGTATCAGCATCCCATCGCCTATCTGCCCATTGTCCTGGGTCTGGTCGCCGGTCTGCTGGGGGGCTACGATCTGCTGCTCAACCGGCGCTGTCCGCGACTGGCGGAGTAGGGCCTGGGTCAGACAAATGGTCGGTTCCTCCAAGACAAAAAGACTCAGTATGTGATCAGGTCGTACAGTGTCTTGATCATGATGACCAGCACCAGGACCAACAGTATCTGGCGGATACGACACGGCGAAATCCGCTTGCTGACGTAGGCACCACAGAGAGATGCCGGGAGCGAGCCGATGAGGACCGGCGCCAGATATGTCCACTGGACCTGAAAAGTGATGATCTTTCCGACAGACCCCATCAGGGCACCGATGAAGACGATGCCAAGACTTGATCCGACGGTGACTCGCATCGGAATCCTGAGGATCCTGATCATGATCGGGATCAGGATGAAACCGCCTCCGGCTCCCACCACTCCAGACATGAATCCGACCATGCAGCCACAGATGGCTGATACTACGGGACGGAAGGTGAAGGTGGGTGTAGGTTCAGATGAATCTTCTCCGACCGCAGGACGCAACAAAAGGGCAAAGGCGACGACAACCAGGATGAAGAACATGCCCAACATGAGATGACCGGACATTGATTGTGAAACAGCGGCTCCAACGAAGGACAAGAGCCCCATGGGAAGGCCGATCATCACGATGGTTGGCATATGGGCCAGACGGCTACGCCGATGCGCCAGATAGCCGGTGACAGAGGCGGCCAGGACCTGGATCATCGTGATGCCGGCGATCTCGTGCATGCTCAAGCTGCCGGTGCCCAGCAAAGGCGGCATGGCCAACAGCAGGGGGATCAGGATGACCGCTCCGCCAACACCAATCAGGCCTGAACAGAACCCCCCGACCATGCTCAAGAACAGCAGGGTCAGGAGCATCGGGAACCTGCTGTTGGGTTCCAGGTCGAGATCCGGTGCGTGGCATGATCTCTTGCCTGCACCATGCTCCCTCTTGTCATGCTATGCGCCATCACGGCGGTAGCCATACACCATCATCAGACATTATGCAACCGCCCAGGTCGGGGAGCGTACGGGTATTACCCGAACAGGCTGTTGAAAAGGTCCCGTTTCCAACAGCCTGTTGGCCTCCGTAAAACCTGGAGCGACTTGCAGGCGCAATGTTCCCAGGGGGGGCTTGCAGTCTGTTTTTCAACAGCCAGCCAAAGCCAGTTGCGGGATTTAGGTCTGTTGCCCCAGCAGAGTCTTGATCTCGGCCGCCGAGGGCACCTTGCCGGACACCCTGACCTGGCCGTCGACGACTAGGGCCGGGGTCATCATCACGCCCAGGTCCATGATGGCGTTGATGTCCTCGACCTTCTCGATGGTGTAGGTCAGGCCGCATTGGCCGGCGACGGTGTCGACCAGTTCGTAGAGCTTACGGCACTTGGCACAGCCGGATCCGAGGATTTGCAGGTGCATGGTGATAGCCCCTTTCAATAGAGCAGATAGGTGTAGCTGAGCGTATAATGGAGGCCGGCGACGATGAGCAGGGTGCCGAAGACGGCCTGCACCACCCTTTCGACGCGGCGCAGATTGTCGAAGGCGGCCCCGACCCGGTGGGCGGCGAAGGCGATCAGGAGGGCGAAGAAGACCACCGGGATGGCGGTGCTGACGCCGAAGATGGCCGGCAGGATGATGGGTGCCTGTTCGCTCACGGCCAGGGGCAGCAGTCCACCGAAGAACAAGCCTGCGGATACCGGACAGAAGGACAGGGCGAACAAGACACCCAGGAGCAGGGGGCCCCAGTACCCGGCCTTGGCCAAGCGCATGCGCAGGCCCTGTGAGCCGGCCTGGAGGGTGAACCGCTCCCCCAGCCAGCCCAGCAGGAGCATGCCGATGAGGATCAGGATCGGCCCCAGGAAGGCGGCCCCGTAGCGTTGCAGGACGAGGCTCAGATCGCCGGCCGCCACCAGGCCCCAGGCGATCACCGCAGCCACGGCGATGTAGGTCAGGCTGCGCCCCAGGGTGTAGAGCAGGCCCGCCACCAGGACCCGGCGACGGTCTTCGACATCCTTGCCGATGAACGAGATGGCGGCGATGTTGGAGGCCAGGGGGCAGGGGCTGATCGAGGTCATGAGGCCGAGCCACAGGGCCAGGGCGAGGGCGGAGATGCTCACGGTGCAGATCCCTCCGTCAGGCCGACCAGACGTTGATCGATCTCCTCGCGGATATAGGCGGCAAAATCCTCCGGGTCATCCCGGAGCATCCAGACGGCATCCAGGGTGATGAAGCCCTGTTCCTGGCCGTCGTGTTCCCAGCTGAGCACCGCCGTGCTGCCGGTGATGCCATAGCGGCGGGCCAGGGTGTCATCGCGGTCGAAGTTGACCTCGCGGAAGAGCAGATACCCATCGGCGATGGCCTGCGCGTAGTGGTCGACCGTCTCCTGCAGCAGGCGCTGGATGGTGTTGCAGGCGAGACAGCGGCGGGTGCCGTGCAGATAGCTGAGCACCACCCGCCCCTGTCCGGTGGCGGCTGGGCTGGCATCGGCTGGGGTCGGCCGGGGCGCGGTCTGCCGTCCGAGGGCGAAGCCGATGCTGATCAGGACGAAGACGATCAGAGGACGGGCCAGCCATCGCCGCAGGGTCTCTGATAGGGGTGATGCAGTCATGTGGGATCTCCGGAGAATGATCATCTGGCCGAGGCGTGGTGTGGTCGGGGATTTTCCCCTCTATGATCCATGAACAAGGATGAACGAGAGGGCTTGGCGGGAGGGTGTCATATATTCTACGCATAGAAGTATAGATACGGAACAGTCCCTGGGAGAGGCGTGCTCTTGCTCGCCTCAATGATAATAAAGGATGCACGAAGCACTTCCGGACGATTTCAGGGGGTTTATTCGAGGTGTCCTTATATTTCAGTGCAGTTCCATGGTCCTTGCCAACGTTTGGCTGGACTGTTCGGCAAAGCGCCAGGGAGTGCCCTTTTAGGGCAGTAACAGAAGGTCATGAGGAGAGCAGTCCAAACAAAAATCCGGAGATGGTGGCCATGATGATCACCAGGGCGACGAAGGTCACGGTCTTCTTCCAGCCCAGGACGCTGCTGATGACCAGCATGTTGGGCAGGCTCAGGGCCGGGCCGGCCAACAGCAGGGCCAGGGCCGGGCCCTGGCCCATGCCGGCCCCGATCAGTCCCTGGAGGATCGGCACCTCGGTCAGGGTGGCGAAGTACATGAAGGCCCCGGCCACGGCGGCGAAGAGATTGGCCCCCAGGCCGTTGCCGCCGACCATGGATGCCACCCAGGAGGACGGGATCAGGCCCTCGTGATCGGGCCGTCCAAGGAGCAGGCCGGCCACCAGCACGCCGCCGAAGAGCAGCGGCAGGATCTGCTTGGCGAAGCCCCAGGAGGCCTCGAACCAGTCGCGGTTGTCGTCGCTGCCGGTGGCGGTGATGATCGCCAGGGCGATGGAAGCGAAGGCGAAGGGTACCACCGGGTGCTGCGGCAGCATCAGGGCCATCAGGACGGTCGGCGCCAGGGTGGCGAGGATCTTCCACCACTGGATCTCGAACCAGACCGCCAGCACCAGGGCGAAGCCGAGCCCGAAGACGGCGGTGATCGGCCATTTCCAGGTGAAGATGGTGGACCACAGCCCGGCCGTGGCGGCCGGTGGGGCGCCCCAGTTGGCGAATACCAGGATGCCGACCATGGCGGCAAAGAACAGGACCTCCTGCCATAGCCGACGTTTCGGTTCTTCATCTGGGAGGGCCATGTCGGGGCGGTCCTGACGGGCGGCCTCCTCGCGTCGGAAGATGAGCGCCATCAGCAGGCCGATGACGGCCGCGAAGATGATCGCCGCCAGGGCCCGGGCCAACCCCAGTTGCCAGCCCAACACATTGGCGGTCAGGACGATGGCCAGCACGTTGATGGCCGGTCCGGAGTAGAGGAAGGCACAGGCCGGACCAAGGCCAGCACCACGCTTGTAGATCCCCCCAAAGAGCGGCAGGACGGTGCACGAGCAGACCGCCAGGATGGTGCCGGCGGCCGAGGCCACGGTGTAGGCGACGATCCGCTTGGCCTTGGCTCCCAGATACCGGATCACCGCCGCCTGACTGACGAAGACTCCGATGGCTCCGGCGATGAAGAAGGCCGGGATCAGGCACAGCAGGACATGCTCACGGGCATACCAGGCCGTTAGGGCCACCGATTCCTGAACGGCGCCAGCGACCCGGGGATGATCGACGGGGATCCAATAGAAGGCGGCGAAGATGCCAGCGATCCACAGCAGTTTCTTGCCGTCATCGCGCCAATCGAAGCGCATCGTGATTCTCCTGGTGGCCGGTGATCGGCCCTGGATGGGCGGTCAGCTACAGCAGGACACCAGCGCCTGTTCATCGCCATCGATCACCGTGTCGATGCAGTCGAGAAAGCGCAGGACGCAGGGGGCCCGCAGGGCGTAGAAGATGCTCGTGCCCTCACGCCGGTCGCTGAGCAGGCCGGCCTGCTTCAGTTGAGAAAGATGGCGTGACACCGTCGACATGTCGCTGCCGACCAGGCCGGTCAGTTCACAGACGCAGCGCGGCCCGTCGGCCAGGGCCCGGACCATCAGCAGACGGCTGGGATGGGCGAGGGCCTTGAGGACGGCGGCCTGCTGGGCGATGCGGTCCTTGATGAGGGTGTTCATGTTTGCATGTTTAGCCAAATAAGCAAGAAGCGCAAGCGACGTTTTTCGGTCGATGTCCGGCCTGTCAGCACGATCCCGTGCTGTTCATCGGATGGACAAGCGGCCGTCGGGCCTGTTCAGATGATCGGCAGCGGTCAGGAGGTCGGGGTGGGCGCGGGGGCTCTGTTCAAGCACTGGGTGAGAGCGGATACCTGCTAAAAATCGGCTGGACCTGCTGTGCGCACCCCGTCTTTTCCAATGCCAAACGAAAGTCTGGCGCTCCCATGGGTGGCGTGCCGAGGTATCCACTGACGGGTGCTGCACCAGGCGCGGTTCGGATGATGGGATTGGCATGAACGGCGCACAGGACAGGGCTCGTGTGCCACGAAAGGGTCCTTCATGTCGCGTCATGTCCTGGTCGTCATCGTGGTGTCGCTGGCCGCGTCCTGTCTGGGCGCAGCGCATGCCGAAGAGAGCCCTGAGAGCGGGTCCGGGTCCCATGATGGCACCGTGGTCCTGCGTCTGCCTCAGGACTTCACCCTCACAGCCGATCGCCTGCCGGCCCTGGCAGAGCTGTCCTCCTACGCCCACCGCCATCACGCGATCGAGGTCCTGGAGGAGCGTGTCGGTACGACGGTCCTGGACCGGTTGCATCTGAGTCCGGGGGTGTTCCTGCAGCGGACCGCCGCCAATCAGGCCAGTCCGTATCTGCGCGGACTGACCGGCGAGCAGACCCTGCTGCTGCTCAATGGCGTGCGGTTCTCCCATGCCGCCATGCGTCCGGGCCCCAATCAGTATTCAGCCTTGATCCCGTCGTCGAGTCTGGCCGGGATTGATGTGATCCTGGGCCCATCGTCGGCAGTCACCGGCTCGGATGGTCTGACCGGCGCCCTCAACTTCCTGCTGGCTGAGCCGGGGCGGGGCATGGATCAGCGGGCATCGCCGTGGCTGCGGACCCGCGTCGACTACGCCGATGGTATGCAATTGGCCACCGGGGTCGATGGCCGTGACGGCGCCTGGGCCTATAGCGCCGAGATCGATCTGCGGCGCTTTCATGATCGTCAGGGGGGGCGTGATACCGCCGACCGTCTGGCAGGTGCCGTTGATGGCGATCGCAGCATCCCCAACACTGCCTACGATCAGGCGTCGATGGGGCTGCGGCTGGCCTGGACGGCCAACGAGCGCCATCGCCTGGGGATGAGGTATGGCCAGACGGCCCAGTTCGATGCCCGGCGGCCGGATGGCTACGCCGCCAATAGCGGTCGCCCGGAGCGTCTGGCGCGGGTCTTCGATCCCCAGCGTTTCTCCTACCTGCATCTGTATCATGACTGGCAGCCGGAGGCGGCGCCGGTCGACCAGTTGACGACCACCGTCTGGCATCATCGTTTCCGGGAACAGGAGACCCGCGAGGACCTCACCAGCGATCGTTACCGGCGGCGGGTGCTGGATGACGGTATCGATGTCCTAGGGGTCCAGGTCGAGGGTCTGACCGACGTCGACGTCCATCGCTTCCACTACGGCCTGAGTCTCAGTGGCGAGCGGACCACCAACGCCTATCGCGAGTACCGGACGCTTGCTCCCGGCGATCACGATCCGGCAGCAGCCGTGCCGCACAACAGCGAGCAGTGGGCCAGTCGGACCTCTCTGCCGGATGGCGCCCGCTATCGCAACCTGGGGCTGTTCCTGCGCTATCGCCTGACCTATGACGATCACGGCTCGGTGTCGGTGGGCTTGCGTTGGAATCGCAGTGACTGGGACATCGGTGAGGGCATCACCGGCGATACCGCTGCCTGGACTGGCGATATCCGGGGGCTGTGGCATGTCACCGACCAGCACGACGTCTTCGTGTCGGTGGGGCGTACCTTCCGGGCTCCCAACCTGACCAATCTGGCCGGAACCGTTGACCGGGGTTCCAGCGGGATCGAGATCAGTGGGGCCGCCGATCTTGACAGTGAATACGGTCACGGGGCTGAGCTGGGCTGGCGCCATCAGCGGGATGACGGGTCGCATATGGCCCTCACCCTGTGGGGTACCCGGCTGGAGGATCTCATCCAGCAGACCGGCCCCGCTCCTGACCTGACCTGGGGCAACAGCGAGGGGGCGCGCCTGTGGGGCATTGAGGCTGACGCTGATCAGCGTCTGGAGCTGGGGCCGGAATCCCACCTGGCCCTGATCGCCAGTGTCTCCCTGGTGCGGGCCCGCATCGACATGCCGCAGCCTGACGGCAGCGTCCGGCGCGAGCATCTGAGTCGGGCCAACCGCCTGTTCGGGATCGTCGGGCTGCGCTATCAGCCCGTGGCTGGGTATTGGCTGCAACCGCAGATGCGCTGGCATGCCAGTTATGATCGTCCGGCACCGAGCGATGCCGGCGATGTGCGCATGACCATGGTCGGCAACGCCGATGGTTCGATGCCCGGTTACGCGGTATTCGATGTGGTGGCCGGGTGGACGGCCGCTGATGACCGCCAGAGCCTGACGGTCCAGGTCGAGAATATCGGCGACCGGAGTTATCGCAGTCCTGGTTCCTCGGTTGATGGTCCGGGTCTCAATCTGGGTCTGAGCTGGTACCTGCGCTGGTGAGCCGATCGGCGGCGGACCTCTGCTTGGGTGGCCGGCCGGGCGTGATAGCGTGGGCACCATGATCCGTGTGCTGGTGCTGTGCTGTCTGTCGGCGCTGTGGCTGGTGGCCGAGGAACCCTCGGCTGCGCTCGCCGACCGGATCCTGGCGGTGGTTCAGGCGGCCGATCAGGCCCGTCAGCGCCTGGCTGATGAGCAGGCGGCGTGGCGGGCCGAGGAGGCCCGCGTGGCGGCCCTGCTGGCCCTGGTCGAGCACCAGGCCGAGACCCTGGAAGCGCAGGCAGCCCAGGATCGTCAGACCGCCGCCGCCCTGGAAGACGCCGGTTTGTCGCCCGCACCAGCCCCGGCGGCAGCCATTGAGGACCTGCTGCGGGCCGAGACCGTCGCTTTTGCCGCCGCCTTGGCTGATCGCCAGCCCCGCCTGCCGCCGGAGTTGTGGCCGCTGCCGGCCGATGGGGCGCTGGCCGAGGCCGAAGCGTTGGTCCTGTGGTCAGACGCCCTGCGGCGCTGGCGTGAGTTGGTGGCCCGGGCCGAGGGCTGGGGTCTGTCCTTGGAGGACGCCCGCGATGCCGCTGGCCAGCCGCGGGCGGTCCAGGTCCTGCGGGCTGGCACCGCCGCCCTGTGGTGGCTGGCGGTCGATGATGCCCAGGCCGGGGTGGCCCGCATGCAGGATGGCCAGTTGCGCCTGCTGCCGGCGGCTGATCCGGCTGCGGCAGCGGCCATCCGCGCCGCCGTGGCCATGCTCCGGGGTCGGCGCGAAGCCGGCCTACTGGTCCTGCCCTTTGACGCCCTGCCGCTGACTCCGGTGGAGCAGCCATGAGCAGAGCGGTGGTCCTGTTCCTGCTGCTGATCCAGGCCCAGGCCGTCGAGCCGCCCCTGCTGGCGGCGGCCCAGCGGCTCCAGGCCGAGGCTGAGGCCGAACTGGCCCAGGGGCGGGTGGAACTGGCCGAGCAGCGCCGTCAGGCCTACGCCGCCCTGGCCCAGGCCCAGGAACGCCTGAGCGCCGCCCGCGCCGCCGCTGATGCGGCCGCCACCGCCCTGGCCGAGGCCCGCGCTGCCGCCGCCCGTCGTGAGCAGGCGGCCCAGCACGCTGCCGCCCGCATGCAGCGCCTGCGCCACTACGTCGGCGGTCTGATCGACGGCCTGCCAGCAGACGATGATCCGGCCCAGTGGGCGGCGGTCCTGGCGGCGGCGCGCACGGCCCTGGTCGCGGCTCTGGATGCCAGTGCTCGCATCAGCCTGAGCCGCGAGACGGTCCGGGATCGTCAGGGCCATCCGGTCGAGTTGCCGGTCCTGCGTCTGGCCGGCGCGGCCCTGGCCATCGCCGCCGAGCCGGCGGCCTCCGGCTGGCTGCGTCCGCTGGGTGGGGCTAAGACCAGCGGGGTGATCGCCGGTCCGGCCCTGGATGCCCAGCAGCATGCCGTGGCTCGTCAGGCCCTCGACAGTGGTCGTCTGCTGGCCTTGCCGGTTGATGTCAGCGCCTCCCTGATCGACCGGCCGCCGGCCGAGCCTTGGTCCTGGCGGCGCAGCCTGGCCGCTGGGGGGGTCTTCGTGTGGCCCATCCTGGCCGTCGCCCTGCTGGCCCTGGTGCTGGTGGCCGAACGTCTGGTGGTGCTGTGGCAGACCCGGCCCCGCCCGGCCCTGGCGCAGCGGGTCCTGGCCCTGCTGGCGGCCGGGGAGGCCCAGCCGCAGGAGGCCCTGACCCTGGTCCAGGCTGATTCCAGCCCCACCGCCCGCATCGTGGCCGCCGCCCTGGCTCAGCCCGAGGCCACCCTGGCCCAGCGGGAGGCCAGCCTGGAGGCCGCCCTGCTGGAGCAGGCCCCGCGTCTGGAGCGGTCCTTGGGGCTGCTGGCGGCCCTGGCGGCGGTGGCCCCGCTGCTGGGCCTGCTGGGCACCGTGACCGGCATGATCGGCACCTTCCAGGTCATCGCCCTGCACGGCACCGGCAACCCCCGCCTGCTGTCGGGCGGCATTTCCGAGGCCCTGGTCACCACCCAGATGGGCCTGCTGGCGGCGGTGCCGATCCTGATCGCCCATGCCTGGCTGGGGCGGGCGGTCGAGCGCCGCCAGACCCAGCTGGAGGCCCTGGCCAACGCCCTGTTGGGGCGGGAGGTCCGGCCATGACCCAGGTCCTCGACTGGTTGGCCCAGGGTGGCCCAGTGATGTGGTTGATCGCCGCCGACGGGCTGATCATGGCGATCCTGATCGCCGAGCGGGCCCTGAGCTTGCGCCTTGGTGGCCGGGTCCTGCCGCCGCCGGTCCTGCTGACCGATCTGGCCGCCGTTCCCAGTCGGGTGCTGGCCGATGCCATGCGGGCCGATCCGGTCCTGGGACGGGGCTTCACCACCCTGCGCCTGCTGATCGTGGTCGCGCCCCTGCTGGGTCTGCTGGGGACCGTCAGCGGCATGATCATCACCTTCCAGGCTCTGGTGGAGAGCGGCGGGATGCCGGCCACCGGCATCGCCCAGGCCCTGATCACCACCCAGTTCGGGCTGGCCCTGGCTGCCCTTGGGCTGGTGGCCGAGGCCCTGCTGCTGGCCCGCCGCCGCCGTCTGGTCGAGACCTGGCAGGCCCAGGCCTGCGCCCGTGCCACCGGGGGTGGCCCATGATCCGGCGCCTGCGCTCTGATCGGCAGCGGCCGGCCCAGATCGATCTGGCGGCCCTGATCGACATGGTCTTCATCCTCCTGATCTTCTTCATCGTCACCACCAGCTTCGTGCGCGAGAGCGGGGTGGCCGTCGACCGCCCCAGCAGCAGCCGGGCGGCGGCGGTCGCCAGCGGCTTCGTGGCCGTGGCCATCACCCGTGATGGCAGCGTCCATGTCGGTGGCCGTCGGGTGTCGGCAGCCGATCATCAGGCCATCGC
>SLQH01000359.1 GCA_007131555.1 Planctomycetota bacterium
GACCGCCAGGCCGGCCCCCAGGGCGGCCAGGATCAGGTGACGGCGGGGGCCGGAAAAGCCGGCCAGATACAGGGCGAACAGACCCAGCGAGACCCAGCCGATCCACCAGTTCCAGCCCTGGCTGGTCGGCAGGGTGGCCCGGGCGGCGGCCGGCAGCAGCAGCGCCAGGGTGATGAGCCCCGCCAGGCCGGTGACCCCCCAGACGCGGGGCCACAGGGGGCGGCGGCACTGCTCCAGACTTTGGATCCCCAGACCGAACAGCACCAGGGCGGTCCACAGGATCTGATCATCCCCGCCGCCGCCATGGCCGCTGATCAGGGGCCGCAGGCCGACCAGGATCAGCACCAGGGCCTCATGCAGGCCCGGCAGCCAGGCCTTGAGACCGGTATCAGCCGTCGTGGTCACGGTTGGCTTCCAGCAGCAGGATGGTGATGAAGATCGCCGCCGCCTGGGCCAGGATCACCAGGGTCCCCAAGCGGTCGGCATGACGCAGCATCAAGGCGGCTCCGGCCAGGGCCGTCTGCAGGGCCAGCACTGCCGCCAGGCTGCCGCGTTGCGACAGGCCCAGACGTTGCAGACGATGGCCGATATGCATGCGGTCACCGCGCATCAAGGGCCGCCCCCGGCGCCAGCGCTTGGCCATCACCACCATCGTGTCGTAGAGGGGGATGGCCGAGATCAGCACCGGGGCCATGACCGCCAGGGGAGAACCATCCGGGTTCTGATGGCTGGGCCAGAAGGTGGTGGCCAGGGCCCCGGCCCCGATCACAAAGCCCAGGGGCAGGGACCCGGCATCGCCGAGATACAGCCGGGCCGGGGGCAGGTTCCACACCAGGAAGCCGCCCAGGGTCCCGATGACCAGGCACCAGATCAGGGCCAAGCCCGGATCATCACCGAGCAGGGCGGCGCTGAGCAGCACCACGGCGCTGATGATGGCGCAACCGGCCGACAGGCCGTCGGCGTGGTCGAGGAGGTTGTAGGCATTGGTCAGCAGCAGGCACCAGATGAGGGCCGCGCTGAGCCCGGCCCACGGCCCCCAGGCCACCGCCAGGGTATGGACCCGCAGGCCTCCGCCGATCACGGCAGCGGCGACGATGGCCACCTGGATGGCCAGCTTGAGGCGGGCCGGCAGGGGGCGCAGATCGTCGATCTGGCCCAATGCGAACAGCCCGGCCATGCCCCCCAGCAGGCCCCACAGGCGGCCATCAGCGGCCGGCATCTCGGCGCTGCTCAGCCCCAGAATCAGGATGCTCACGACGGCGGCGACCAGGCAGGCCGGACCACCGCCGTAGGGCACGGCCCGGGCCTGATGCTTGTGGGCCTCGGTGCCGGGCCGGTCCAGCCAGGCCAGACGCCGGGCGATGGTCTGGGCCAGACGATTGGCGACGATGCCGGTCGCTAAAGCCAGCAGCAGGGCCAGGGGCAGGATCAGCATGGCTCGGGGCTCCGTCGCCGGTGGCGCATCAGCAGGCCGATGCCCGTTCCCAGCAGAGCACAGAGCAGCACCCAGGGCCAGTGTGCCTGCGGGGCGCTCAGATGCATCGGCCCCAAAACGGTGATGGCCTGGGGCAGATAGTGCTCCTTCCACGGCCACAGGGCGCACAGGCTGCCGGCCATCAGACCGCTCAGGATGGCCATCATGCGGTCATGATGATGCAGTAGCAGACGGCGCAGCAGGGGGATGCCGAGCATCACCCCGCCACCCATCCCCAGGGCGAACCACAGCAGGGTCAACAGATGGGCAACGCTGCCCGAGGCCACCAGACCGTTGACCGCTCCTGCGACCACCTGATAGAGGCCCAGCAACAGCAGCACCAGACTGCCGCTGATGCCCGGCAGCAGCATGGCGGTGACCGCCAGGGCCCCGCCAATTACCAGCAGCCAGGGCTGGGGGGTGCTGTCCAGGGCCGGGCTCAGGGCCACCAGGCCCGCGACCAGAGCCGCCGCCAGGGCCAGGGCCGGGTCTCCCCGGCGGGCCTGACGGCGCTGGCGCCAGGGCTCGCCCAGGCTGGCCGCCACCAGACCGAAGAACAGGGCCAGGATGAGGGGCGCACGCTGCGGATGCACCAGCAGCCCCGGCACCTGGTCGATGGCCGCCCGCAGGGCCGCCGCATCTTCCGCTGCCAGCGGCTCCTGGAGGCTGCTGGTATCCCCGACCAGCAGGCGCAAGGCCAGGACCAGGGCCACCCCGGCCCCCAGCCCCAGCGGCAGCAGAAAGCCCAGGGCCGGCCCGGCAGCCCGGACCTCAGCCCAGCGCCACGGCGGCCGCAACGCCGCGACACAGCCATGCAGGGCCGTGATCAAGCGCTCATAGAAGCCCAGGATCAGGGCCATCGTCCCGCCCGAGACCCCCGGCACGGCATCACACAGGCCCATCGCCCCTCCGCGCAGGAACTGGACCCAGCAATGATACAGAACGACGCGCATGGTGGCAGTGTGGATGGCGGAGGGGGGATGCCAAGGGGGGATATGGGAGGTGGCGGGGGCATGCAGATCGGGCTGGATGCCAAAGACAGATCAGTCCCAAGGGTATGGATCGTGACGCACGTCAGTGCGGCCATCGACGTGCAAACAGGCCACGAAGGCGATCAGGGCTTGATCGCGGATCGCTCAGCGGCCCGATAACGACA
>SLQH01000428.1 GCA_007131555.1 Planctomycetota bacterium
TTCGGCCCCGATTCCGCCGAAAACCTCACCATAGCTACGGCTATGGCTGCGGTTTTCGACGAAATCGTGTCTCGAAAATGCACTGCGCCATGCTCGGTCGCTATCCCTTACAGACTCCTAGCACATGGCGAACCCATGAGAACCATGCGTAGGCACGCAGGCCAAGGCCCGGTGATCCTCAATCCGGCTGGAAGCTGGAGGTTGTTCTACAAGCTGACGGCTGGATTGATGACGACATGCCAACGCCCGGGGTTTGCCCGGGCGTTGCGTGGAACACAGATGGTCTTGGGGAGTCGTGTCAGCGCTTGCTGAACTGGACGCCACGACGGGCCTTGTGCAGGCCGTACTTCTTGCGTTCGACCATGCGGCTGTCGCGGGTCAGGAAACCGTGCAGGCGCAGGGTTGGTTCCAGACTGGGATCGGCCTTGACCAGGGCCCGGGCGATACCCAGCATGGTGGCTCCGGCCTGACCGGTTTCACCGCCACCAGCGACGTTGACCCATACATCAAAGCGGTCATTGGCTTGGGTCAGCGTCAAGGGGGCAAGGGCGTGCCGCAGTCGACGTTCAACCGGAAAGTAGCCCTTGACCGGGCGGTTGTTGATCAGGACCTGGCCAGAACCGGGCGCAACACGTACTCGCGCCACGCTGTTCTTGCGTCGTCCCAAACCCCAGATGTATTCCTTGGCCATGTGCGTTGTCTCTCCGCAGTGCCGGGACGGCGTCATGCCGACCGGACATGTAACCCCAACAGCACCCGCTGTCGGGGCGCACACCATAGCGCTGTGCGCACGCGGTCAAGTGTCTGTTTGTGGTCCTCTGGTCAGGCCTTCAGCAGGCGGCGGAAGTCGGCACCGCTGGGGTCCTGGAACAGGCGCAGATCGAAGGTCTCGGCCATGGCGATGATATGGTCGAAGACGTCGGCTTGGATGGCCTCATAGGTGGCCCAGTCGGTGGTGGTGGTGAAGGCGTAGATCTGCAAGGGCAGGCCGTGTTCGGTCGGCTCAAGCTGGCGGATGAGCATCAGCAGGGTGTCGCTGATCTCCTCCTTCTGCTGCAGATAGGTCTGGATCCAAGCCCGGAAGGTGCCGATATTGGTCAGGCGGCGGATGTTGGGAATGGTGTCATCGCGGGCAGGATGGGCGGCGTTGTAGGCGTCCAGGGCGACCCGTTTGCCGGCGATGTAGTCTTTGAGCAGTTCGAAGTGGGCAAAGCGTTCGACCTCATCGTCGTTCAGAAAGCGTACACTGTGGACGTCAATGTGGATGGAGCGCATGATACGGCGACCGCCGCATTCCTGCATCCCCCGCCAGTTGCGGAAGCTGCTGCTGATCAGCATGTGGGTGGGGATGGTGGTGATGGTCTTGTCAAAGTTCTGGACCTTGACGGTGTGCAGGGCGATGTCCATGACATCACCATCGGCACCACAGGCCGGCATCTCAATCCAGTCACCGACCCGCACCATGTCGTTGGAGGACAGCTGGATGGCGGCCACCAAGCCGAGGATGGTGTCACGGAAGATCAGCATCAGGACCGCGGTCATGGCACCGAGGCCGCTGAGGAAGATCACCGGCGAGGTGTCCATCACCAGGGACAGGGCGATGATGCCGGTGACGATGAACAGGACGATCTTGATGATCTGGATATAGCCCTTGATCGGTCGATTGCGGGAGATGGGACGCCGGGTGTAGAGGGTGTTGACCGTGTCCAGCAGGGCCGACAGGGCGCGGGCTCCCACCACCGCCATGGTGGCCAGGGCGACATTGGCGATCAGGCGATAGAGGGGGCCAGCGATGCTGGTGACCAGGGAGATGCGAGCTGGGTCAAGCGTGCTGTCATCGCTATCGCTGATGAATTCGGTCAGACCGCTGAGATGGGCCACCAGGCGGCCGCCGAAATACAGGACCAGGGCTGGTGCCAGGGGGACCAGGCGGCGGAAGAAGCCGGCGTCGAGGAGGGCCTCATCCCAGGTGATCCGGGTCCGCCGCACCGCCCGTTCAATCAGCGGCAAGACGGCAAAGCGGGCCAGCAGATGGGCGATCAGGGCCAGGATGACCAGGCCCATGAGGCCGATGCCCAGGGCCAGGCTGGGATGGGCGGTGGTCCAGGTTGCCAGGGTGTTCCACATGGCCGATATGCTCAGGGATTGGCCGGGCAATGCAAGGCATGCTACAGGTCGGCGTCAGAATCCAGGAGTCTGCCAGGGGTGGCCGCCGAGCATTGTTCGGCATCTCAGCACCACAGACGATATCCTCAGGCAGCGTCAAGTCCCGCCGCTCGTATGTAGCGCCGGCTTCAGCCGGCACGGATGGCAGGCTTCAGCCTGCCGCAATGCATTGAGCCCCAAGATATTCCCTGGCCATCTCGAAAATCGTTCATCACCATGATTGCCCCCAAGCACGCCATGATCAGGATTTTCGACGAAATCGTGTTTCGAAAATGCACTGCGCTTGTGCTCGGTCGCTATCCCTTACCGGCTCCTAGTGTGGTGACCCATAAATAAATCCCATAAGTCTTCGCCTCGCATGGCATCTGCTTCGTTGCGCTCCGCTCACAATAGCGCTGCTATTGCTCCGCTTCGCGACGCCTCGCATCTGCCACACGATGCTCGACTTATGAAACCAA
>SLQH01000178.1 GCA_007131555.1 Planctomycetota bacterium
AAAGCTGTTTATTAAGCACTCTGGCCCACCTGGTGTACAGGGTGCACCATCATCCCCGATCCCGGGCGGCCCACAAATTCCAACTTATGACTTTCAGGTAGGGGCGTTCCAGAACTCAGATGGAGGTCAATCATCGACAGCGCCAGGCCTTGGAAGCTTGCCAGGGTCATTGAATACAGCACATAACAATGCTGGTGGTTTTGCACACGAACTGGGGCATTTGTTAGGTAACCCAGAGGGTTACGGACAGACTCAAGATTCCGACGGAAATATCGAAGACTTAGAATCCGGCGACGTTATGAGCAATGATCCGAATAACCTATCGACCTCTGCCAATAACTGGTCTCCATTTGTTAGCGAAGTCGGTAAGCGAATTGAAAGAGCATCTTGGGGGAGCAATTGCCGTGTTGAAAGTAAGTCGTCTGAGTAAATTGGCGAAACCCCAGTAACCAGTAGCGTAAAAGAAATATTTATGAAAAAAGCAATATCGAGCTGTAATTTTATGTTGATCATTATTACAATAACTGTAATAAATTACGGATGTTCGCACGTATCGTCCCGTGACGACGGTGTTGATAAACTACCAGTTGACACATGTTTTGTAAACATGCTTTCTTCGTATATTCATGATAACAACGGGAAAATTGCATGGTCTTTTGTTAGTTTTCTCGGCACGAATGATTACCGTAACTTTGCTCTTGTTTGCTATCACGATGAGTCCTTATGTATTGCATTATTGCCAATTGGTGAAACGGACATCATATTATCTCCAATAAGTTTGGACTACACTGAGTTGATAGATGGGCTCGACGAAATCAATGTAACACGTCTAGTTGAGAATGTTAGTCTGATTAGAGATGAGCAGTCTCGCCCTATCGTAACCAACCATATGCGAAATCTAGATGTGCGCTATTGCCGCGATGAAGGCAAGGGTGTACGACGGTATAATTGTTTGTGGATCAACAGTAAGGGGGAAGTGTTTTTCGACAATCGACTAGACAACCATAGGCTCTCAACACGCCTTTCGTCAGTCGTCATTAACGCCACAAATGATCATTCTTCAAGTTATTTGAGGGGCGAACGCGGTAGGTCTATCGAAGAATTGATTGACGACAAGGCGACGACACTAGTATACGAAGTGTTTTTCTGTAATAACAATTTTATGTTATCCATTGCTTCAGATGGTAGTTTCACAACAGGAAGAATTGATTTAAACGGCGGTTTATCACATGCTTGCATTTCTGATCGTGGGCGTCAATTCTTTAACGGTATGCCAACGTGGAACTATATGTGGGATCATATTTTTTTCAATAGTGACATTTCGCATACAATTTCACATGGCGGGACGAGGACATATACCATAAGATTTTTGGTAAAAATTAATGAATCCTGGATAGTCGCATATAATAGAGTTACGGATGATGGGCTGTTTAGGCTCAGTAAGCTTCTTGAATTTGAAGGGACAAGCATCACGTCCATTTTTCATAGACATATGCAATATGGCATTTTATTGTTTGAAACATCTAAACACAGAACACAAAATCCCTGAGAAACGTGCGAGAATGGGGACAGGCAAAAAACACTCCCCGGCCCAAGACCCGCAACACCCCGACATCGCCGGCCTCAACGCCCCCGCCAGCCACGGCCTCCGGCGTAAATCAAAGGAAATCAAAGGGGCCAGGTCACCTCCCGGCGCCGCCTCAATCCAAGACGGCAGCGCCCTACAGCCCATCACCGACCCGCGCATTGCCCGGCGTACCACCTACACCCATGACGACAGCGGGCGAGTCCTCACCGAACGCGGTCCGCGCAGCTATGACCCCCAGGACCCGGCCTACGGCCTGATCACCGTCCAATACGTCTACAACGCCCGCGGCCTGCTGGAAGAACGCATCCTCGCCCCCGGCACCACCGCAGAAGCCCGCGAAACCATCACCTACACCGCCGACGGCCGCCAGCACACCCGCCGCGATGCCCGCCAGAACCAACCCGGCTCCGGCCACGAAGCCGACCCCGCCTGGACCACCATCTGGGATCCCTGCTGCCCGCGCGTGCTGGCCAGCTTAGACCCCGCCGGTAGCGGCCAATTCCAACAGGCCGACTTCGCCGGTCGCATCACCTACCAGGCGACCATCACCACCACCGACCAGACCCTGTCCACCAAAACCATCGTCGCCAACGAAGTCACCACCCGCTACGATGGCCTCGGCCGCCCGACCGCCCGCACCCAGTGGCTGGTCAGCGCCCCCGCCCAAGACCCACAACACCCCGACATCGCCGGCCTCAACGTCCCCGCCAGCCACGGCCTGACCACCTGGTACGCCTACGATGACAGCGTCACCGGCGCTACCTTGAACCTGGTCTTCGCCGACGGCAGCTCGGGCCTGCCCTACAGCCTCGATCTCGCCGCCCTCAACCTCAGCCCCGCCGCTCCTGGCAGCGCCGTGGCCATGCGTGACCCCGCCGGCGCCATCACCGTCCAAATCCGCGACGCCGCCGGGCGCCCGGTCCTCTCCGCCGACGGCGCCGGCGTCTGGCAGCGCACGATCTATGACATCGAAGCCGACGGCCTCGTCTGGACCCGGATCGAAGATCCCCTACGCAACGCCCAGAACG
>SLQH01000089.1 GCA_007131555.1 Planctomycetota bacterium
CAGTCCTGGTCGCTCAGCGGGATCACGGCCGGTGTCGCCAGCAAGCGCAGGGGATCACTCCAGCCGGGCTGGGTGATCATCTCGCAGTCGATGATGATCAGCCACAGGCCGCCGTGATCATGATGCAGCTCCTGGATGAAGCCTTCATCGGGCCTGGTCAGGACCACGGCCGGGCCTTCCGCCGTCAGGGCATGATGGGGGAAGTGGTACTGACAGCGGCCATGGATCAGCAGATGCACCACCCAGTGGCAATGGGCGGTACGGGGTTTGCGCTCCTGGCTCCGCTGGCGGCGCAGACTGGTGACGGCGATGATCCGCAGGCCGCTGTTGCGCCAAGCATGGAGGAGATCATGGGGAACGGGCATGTGTATGCATATAATGGATAAGAAGACGCAAACAATGGATGCAATGGTCGGGCAGATCGATCGTATCAGATACTGACTGCTGTATCCATCCCAGCGCAGCCGGAGCCACAGGGTTCCATGATCGGCGCTGTTGGGCTGTCCGCCCTGGTTTCAGGGCTTCGCCCCGGATCCCACGCACTCCCCCAGGAGCCTGTCATGCCAACGATACCCGTCCCCCACCGGATCCTTGCCTGCTGCTGGCTGCTGGCTGCTGGCGCTGTCCTCCCTGGCCATCGCCGCTGACGGGCCCCAGATCCATCGTCCAACCGCTGATTATGCCCAGGTGATGCTGGAGTTCGCCGTCCCCGAAGCGCCGGAGCCCTTCAGGTCCTGGCACTATCGTGGTGGCATGCGGGGCGATCGTCTGCCCATTGATCATGGTATCGGCCTCAGCCGTCCGGGGGGCGAACTGCGACTGGTCGATGGCCTGTTGCAGGGATCCTTCGTCCATGGCCGGCGGGTCGGACGCTCGACGGTCATGGTCGAGGTGGTGGTCCGGGCCAGAGTCAATGCGAGCGGGCTCATTGATGGCCAAGCGGTGATCGACGGAGCGACCGGCACGGTGCGTGGTCGGCTCATCTCCGAAGCGGACCTGCGGGCCGCCATCCGGTGGCTGCGGCGGCGACCTGGCCGATGTTTCTGGGACCGATCGGTGGCGGCACCAGTGCCGTGCCGACCGGGGTCGCCACGGCGGACCCCGGCGATTTCCGCCTCCTGTGGCGGGCAGAGGAGCACGATATCGGGCAGGGCCTGGGTCGATCAACCGTTTCATGTTCAACTGGGCCAGCGCCAACGGCATCCGCGCCGGATCCGGGGCCGCCTCGCCGGTGCTCGCTGATGGGCGGATCTATCTGTCCTACTATGTGCCGAGTCCTGTTCTGCCGGAGCCGCGCCAGCAACGCTTCTCCCAGGGTCATCGTCCCTTCGCGGCGGCCCAGCAGTTCCTGATTGAGAATGCCCGGGAGCGCGATGGGGTGACGCTGACCTCCGACAAGATCCCGTTCCACGCCTTGGAGAAGATCTGGGAGGCGGTCGATGACATCGTGCTGTGTCTGGATGCGGCCACCGGTCAGACCCTGTGGAAGGCGGTCATGCCGGCGCGGGGCTACAATCTGCAGCATCACAAGGAGGGGCCCTTCAACATGAGCCCGGCGGTCGCGGATGGGCGGGTCTTCGCCATCGGCATGGGGGGGCACCTGGACGCCTTCGATGCCGTTGATGGCCGACACCTGTGGACCCGGCGCATCGGCGGTGAGCGGACTCATCTGAGCGCCAGCGTGGTGGCCGTTCCTGGGGCGGTGATCGCACCCCAGGGCGGGGTATGGCGTGGCTATGATCCGGCCACCGGTGAGGAACGTTGGGCGTCGCAGGTGCGGACCAGCAACGCGAGTGTGGCCATATGGGAGCATGCCGGAGGGCATTATCTGCTCAGCGGCACGGGGTCCAATCTGGTGTGGGCTGGTCAGGACGAGCATCTGGTCTGCCTGGATGTCGTCGATGGGCGTGAACTATGGCGTGCGCCGTTGCCGCTGAGTGGTGAGCAGATGATGGCGGCCCTGCTGTCCACCGGTCGTGGCTCAGGGCCGGGAGGCATCACGGTGCATGGTGATGTGGCGGTAGCCTATCTCGCCGAGACCACGGCCGCCCGGCGCGGAGATCAGCAGGGGCGCGGTGAGCGCAGAGATGTCATGCGTCGGCATGCGGTCGCCTGGCGCTTGGGCCTGACCGGGCCAGAGCTGCTGTGGCGGGTCGATGATGTGGCCAGCAACGGCGAACACGTGCCGGTGGTCATGCATGGTCGATACGCCGTCCTGGGGATCGCCGGCACCGGCATCCAGGTCCATGACCTCCTCAGCGGCACCCTGTTGGCCGAGGTCCAGGGGCCAGCGCCCGGCAATGGCGGCTACCTGCAGGGCATTGAGGACCTGCTGCTGGTGCGTGTGGACGGCACCCATGGCCATCCGGACTTCCACTTCTACCGCATCGATGCTGCTGGAGCGATCACCCTTCTGACCTCTGACAGCTCCTGGCGACCGCCGTTGGGCGGTGGTACCAGCAGCTATCATCATCCGCTCCACTATCCATTGGGTGACGGACGCCTGTTCCTGCGCATGCACGACGGGATCTACGCTATCGACGTCCGCCGACCGTGACGCGGCGTCAGGCGTCGAAGCGATGGCGGTCAGCCCGGTCCGCCTCAAGATCGGCGGTCAGCTTGGCCATGGCGTCGGCGATCTTGTCGTGGTCCGGATCGCCGCTGTTGGCGGCGGCCTGGGCCAGGGACTGGCAGGCGGCGTAGGCCTTGGCGGCGATCTTGAGCTGGCCGCGTTGCAGCTGGGCTCGGCAGGCGAGATTGGCGGTGTAGAAGCGCTCGCTGGCCCCGGCCTGTTGTTCATCCTCCAGGGCCATCAGGCGTTGGACCAGGCTCAGGGCCTGGACCGTCTTGCCATTGAGCAGCAAGGCTCGGGCCTGCTGGTAGAGGGCCTTGTGGCGCAGGCGCCAGTCTGGCATCCGCGTACAGGCGGCGTAGGCGGTGGTACTGGCGTCCTCCAGCAGGCCGCGCCCGACCAGCAGCAGGGCTTCGGCGTGGCGGGCGATGTTGGCGGCCACGGTGGCGACCTGGTCGATGACGTCCTGCTCAGGATGGATGGTGGCGCACAGTTCGGCTGCAGTCTGGAGATGTTCGCGAGCTTGTTGGAACTGTTTGTTGGCGACCAGGGTCTGGGCGCACATGATGGCGACCCGGGCGTGGTCCTCGGTGTTACGGATGCCGGCGGCAAAGGCGTCGGTGGCCTCATCGCCATGACCGGCGCAGGTATGCAGTACGCATAGGGCCCGGCGCAGGCTGCGTTCGGATTCCTCGCCGCTCTCCAGGGCTGGATGGCCCAGACAGCGTTCGACGAAGGCGATGGCCTCGTCCCAGGCTCCCAGGACAGCCCCGCCGATATGAGCGGCCAGGGCGCCGAGATGGCGGACATCAAGGTCGGTCAGGCTCTTGCCGTAGAGTTCGTCCATATGGGCGAAGGCGGCCTGGGGATCGCGTTGGGCCAGCTCCTGGGCCCGCTGGAGCATGCGCTCAAAAGGGGTCGGCATCACCATGCGCACATGCTGGACGTGCTCGGCCCCTGGGCAAGGCCGAAAGTCCGGCACCGCCGGTGGGCAAGGGCGACACTCGGCGTCTGCCGGCTCGTCCTGGGCTTGCGCCCTGGACACTGGATGTATGCTCTTCCTTCTGGCGCCCCGGCGCCGGTCCATGCCCCTGCCTGAGAGCCGCCGCCATGCGTTGTCCCTTCTGCTCGGTCGACAAGGACCATGTGGTCGACTCGCGCCTGACCGATGATGGTACCGCCATCCGTCGGCGGCGTGAGTGCGATGCCTGTAACAAGCGCTTCACCACCTACGAGCGGGCCGAGACCGAGGAACAGCTGCGGGTGGTCAAGAATGATGGCGCGGTCCAACTGTTCGACCGGCGCAAGATCCTGCGCGGCATCCTGATCGCCTGCGAGAAGCGGCCGGTGGCCAGCGAGGCCGTTGAGGCTCTGGTCAACCGCATCCAGCAACGTCTCCAGGCCGATGGGCGGCGAGAGGTGACCAGCAAGGAG
Organism: Planctomycetota bacterium; assembly: GCA_007131555.1. Classification (GTDB taxonomy): domain Bacteria; phylum Planctomycetota; class UBA11346; order UBA11346; family UBA11346; genus SLQH01. Next base: position 4,007 of record SLQH01000089.1, read on the forward strand.
ATCGGGGCCATGGTCATGGAGGGCATCCATGTTCTGGATCAGATCGCCTACGTCCGCTTCGCCTCGGTCTATCGTGATTTCAAGGACCTCGACGATTTCCTCCATGAACTGCGTCAGGTGATCGGGGATCGCGATGGAGCCTAGCGTCATCGTCAAGCGTGATGGCTCGCAGGCTCCCTTCTGCGGCCAGCGCATCATCGATGCCATCCGTCGGGCCCAGCAGGCCGTGGGCCAGGTTGACGATGATCTGGCGATTGAACTCTGCGAGGTGGTGATCGCCCATCTCGGTCGTTCGGTCGACGATCCGACAATCAATATCGAGACTGTCCAGGATGCGGTGATCTTCGTCCTTCAGGAGAGCGGCAATTACCAGCTGGCGACGGCCTACCTGCGTTATCGCGATGCCCGCGAGCGGGAGCGGCGCCGCCAGCTGCTCAGTCGTCCATCGTCGGTCGTACCCCATCTGGTGATCTGCGGCCATGATACCCGTCTGCGCCTCTGGGACCGTGACGCCTTGTGTGCCCAGCTGGTCGAGGATCGGGATCTGAGCGCCAAGGCTGCCCATCAGGTGGTCTTGATGGTCGAGGAGATGTTGGCCGATACCGATGTCTCGGAACTGTCCCAGGATCTGCTTGCAGGACTGATTGACGCCGCCATGGTCCGCTCCGGCCATGGCGCCGTGGCCGAGCGTTGTGGCGATGTGCGCATCAGTCGTCGTGACCTGACCGGCCTCATTGCCGGGGCCAGTGACGGACGTCAGGCCGCTGTGGATACCGGTGGTCGGGTGCTGTCCGGTTTCGTGTTATCTGAGGACTATCCGGCGGAAGTCCGGCGTCTGTACTGTCGCGGTCGGATGTGGATTGATGGTCTTGATGACCCCCGCCGGGGCAATGAGTTCACTGCCGCCCTCGACGGTCATCCCGACAGTTGGCAGATCGTCGCCCAGGCCTTTGCTCTGGCCACCACTGCCAGTCGTAGCTGGCGTCAGGTCAACCTCATCATTCCACCGATGATCATCGGGCATCTCGAGCGCGGTGGTGAGGCCCTCATCGCGCCTCTGGAGGCCCTGTCACAGCTGGCCAGCTGTTACCTGTACTGCGATGGTCGCACCCCTTTGCTGGATGATTGGCCGTTTGTGTCAAAAAATATCAGTATTGCCTCCTATGAGGACGACTTTCTGCTGCTGGGCCGCCTTCAGCAGTTGGGCCTCGAGCATCTTTCCGGGCCGCATCTCATGCAGGGGGGCTATCGGCGTCGGGTGGCAGCCCGCTGCGCTCTCAATGCCCAAGGTCTTGAGGGCGAGTTCTCCCAGCTTGATCTGCTGGCCATGGCCTTGGTCGCGGCGGCTCGGGTCCGTCAGCGCCAACTGAGCGCCGATCCCGAACTGGCCGGTGCCGACATCCGCTACGCGGTCTTCGGCCTGCCACCGACCTCGACCTCCAATGAATATCTGGAGCGTCAGGTGGTGCAGGAAGGCCTGCGCTGCGGCATCGCTCTACAACGGACCAGCCGCCTGCCGACCGCCGCCTGTGAACATCTCGGACGCCTGTTCGACAGCTGAGCCTCAATCCGCCTGGAGGCTTTAGGGTTGCTGTAAAAGACGATATAGACAGATTTCGGCTTTCACCCAGAAGGTGAGCCGGTTCTGGCCGCGCATATCCACTTGAATAGCAACCCTAAAGTCAAAAGTCCAAAGCTTAACTGCCGTTTTTAGGTTTATTCAGAAATCCAGCCCCAGTTGCCAGACCACGTTGGCCTTGCCGGGGCCGTCGACCTGCTGGACCACGCCGATGGCGGGTTGCAGGCGTAGGCCGTTGAAGTCCCATTCGCTGTGGATCATCACCCCGTAGCTGCGGAACCAGCGGCTCGGCCCCCAGACCCCCCGATCACCAAACAGGCGGTCCTTCCACAGGCGCCCGCCTTCGTAGAAGATGTCGGCGAAGATCTGACGGTTGACCAGGGGCGAGGTGCCGATGCCCCGGAAGGGACGGGCCAGGGGCAGGCGGTAGGCCAGGCCGTAGCCGGCGAAGTAGGGACCGGTGTCCCATTCGCTGCCATAGCCACGGGGATAACCGCTACGGCGGGGGCCGCCGATGGTGAAGCTCTGTTGCAGGATCTCATCGCCATCGCTCCAGCCGAGTTGGGCCCCAACCACCACCTGATGGCCCCCGGCCCGCCACACCGGCAGGGCGTACTGGAGGGTGGCGAAGGCCTGGTCGCGGTCCAGGGCACCGCCGAAACCGCTGTGGCGCAGGTGCAGCGATCCGGCCAATCCATCGTTCATGGCGAAGCCATCGGCGAACAGGGTGCGGTGGTCGTAGCCCAGATGCAGGCCGAGGGTCTGGGTGCGACCCTCAAAGACCGGTCGGGGGCCGACGGTGAGGGTGTCGGTGAGGGCGCTGTGCTCGGCCATGGTGGCCGACAGATAGGCGAACCAGCGCCGTTCCAGGCCGGTGAGGCCGTAGCCGATGCGTACGGTGGCCTCGTCAACGATTTCGCGATAATCCACCCGGCCACCGCCCATGGGCAGGTAGCGTTGGTCGATATGGTTGCGTTCGCTGCGCTGGACGATGGCGGCCAGGTGCAGGGGCCAGCCGTGATAGCTCCAGGCGCAGCGGCCGATCTCGCTGTCTTCATAGGGTCCGAGGCCGATTCCGGCCTGGATATGATGGGTCAGCAGGGGGTCCATGGCCACGGCGCTGAGGCCCAGTCCGCCCTCAGGCACCACCATGGTGGTGGGGGTCCAGTAGCGCAGGCGTAGGGCGGCCAGACCCCGGTAGGGGCGGGCGGCGGTCTGATGGTCGGGTTCCGGCGCGGGCGGCAGGGCCAGGCCATGGGTGGCCGGGAAGTCGAGGGTGAGGCGCGGCAGCGGCGGCAGGGCCGGGAGATCGGCCGGGATGATGGCCACGAAGGGGCCCTGGCGGTCATGGTCGACGATCGCCAGATGGCGGCCGTCGGGTGAGGGGATGCAGGCGATGACCCCGCCGAGGGTGTGGGTGAGCGGGGTCATGCTGCCATCGTCTACGTCAACGCGGTAGGCGTTGGCGACTCCGCTCAGGTCGCTGGCGATATAGAGATGCCGACCGTCGGGACTCCAGGCTGGGTGGATGATGCGGGCCGGCAGCTGCAGCAGGATCCGGCGTGCGCCCTGACCGTCACCCAGGACCAGCCGGGCCCCGGTGCCGCTGGCCTCGATCCAGACGATCTGGTCATGGCCAGGGCGCAGGGTTGGTGACCAGGGCTGATCATCGGTCGCCAGGACCTGCCAGTGCGGGGCGGTGCCAGTGGGGTCATGATCGCGGGCCATGACCAGTTCCTGGCTGCCATCGGGCCGGTGCCGCAGGCCCACCCAGGTCCAGCCGCTCTCGCTGTGGCGGCCATCGACATGAAAGACCGCCCCCAGGTGGTGGCGTCGGCCATCGCTGTCGTGCAGGACGCTGCTCAAGGCCAGGTTGTGGTCCAGGCGGTGGGCCACCACGGCCCCGTGTGCGACCCGGCGCAGGGGCCAGGAGCCATGCCCGGCATGACGGGTCCGGTGGACGGCGCCGTCGCGGTCGATGATGGTCAGGCGTGGCTTGCGATGCCGTTCGTTCATGGCCGTCATCAGGCGATGATCGTCAAGCCAAGCTGGAATCCCCAGGCGGGCATCGGCCGGGGACAGGCGCCTGCCGGACTGCCAGGGCACGGCCTGCAGGCGGGCGATCTGGGCCTCCTGATCGCGCTGCAGGGCGGCGCGGGCCTGTTCCAGCAGCACCCCATGGTCATGACCGGTGGTGGCGATGCTGCCGTCGGTGAACTGGAAGGGCTTCTGGCGGGCCTGATCATCAACCAGCCGCCAGGGATCGACACCGGTGGCCTGGATCAGATGCCGCATGTAGGCCAGGCCGTAATCATAGGCCCGCTGGCCGTAGGGCCAGGTGACATGGCCCAGGCGCCAGGTATGGACCGGGGGTATGGCCTGATCGGCGGCATCCAGGCGCCAGATCATGTGGGTCAGGCTGTCATGACCCCGCCCCCGCCATGCGGTGTCAGGCCCCAGGTAGGCGCTTTCGGCCCACTGCGCCAGGCCCTCATGCCACAGGGCCGGCATGGTGTGATGGGCCGGCGTGGTGAGCAGATAGACCAGCAGGCTCAAGGATTCATCCGGCAGCACCCGACCGAAGAGGCGTTCACCCCAGGACCGCAGGCCATGGTTGCGATCGTTGCTGATATGGTGGGCGAACTCGTGGATGAGGGTGCGTTCCAGATGCAGAGGGCCGGCAAACAGCGGACTCTCCGGCGGTGGTGCCGCCAGATCGATGCTCACCAGGGGCATGGGGATCTGCATGCTCCAGCCGTTGTGCAGGCCGGAGCGACGGTCGAAGATCATGCGCAGACGATGGCGGGGCTGATACCGGGCCGTCGTACACATCAGGATGAAGAGCTGATCGGCCCGCTGGGCCAAGGGCCGGAGCTGTTCCTCCTGGCCACGCGGCACATAGATCCGCAGATGCTCGGTGTCGATGACGCTGAAACGCTCGCCCTTCTGCCCCCCAACGGCATCCACCGCCCACAGGGAGCCAGTCACCAGGCCCAGCAGCAGCAGGCGCAGAAGCATGGTCGATGGCGACATGGGCTGATGATCCGATAATACTAAGGTGCCGAGCGGATCATCATCATCGTGGATCAGGTACAAGCCACGTTGTCGGGCGGACGACGAAAGACCTGAGCCAGCTCACCCGCGGTCAATCGCCGTTGCCGTCACTCTCCTCATCGATCAGACGCATTACATCGGGGATCGTGGCGGCACTGGCGGCAGTGAACAGGCGATCAGCACTGCGGCGTGCGGGATCGTCACTGAAGCGGGCGGCTCCGCGACCGAATCCCCAGCGCACCTGGGTAGAGGTGGCGAAGCGTAATCCGTCAAAACGTTGGTTACGACCCAGGCGCAGGGCATCAAGGCCAAACAGGACCAGGGTGTCACCAGCGTCGTGGCGTTCGATCAGCCATGCGATCCGCTCCTGGTCGCGTTGGCCTCGTTCCTCGACCCATGGCGGGGCATCATCAGCCTGACGGGCCCCGGCATCGGCGGTCGCCCAGAAACCGCCAGGAGCAATGATGGTGACCGGCTGCTCAGGGCTGACTGTCGCTCGGTCCTTGGTCCACAAAGTGAGGCCGTGCAGTCCTCGTACCCATCCAGCGTCTGCGGATTCGGCTACCAGGGAGACCGTCTGTCCTCGCATGGCCAATACCGCCTGCATGCCGGCGACCACGGCATCGTCGAAGCCGGGAGCTATGGCGATCAGGACCTCGGCAGGGACAGTCGGCTGAGGTTCGGGAATGCGACCGTGGGCCCGGATGGCAGCGACGATGACCGACAGGTAGGCCGAGTAGTGATCGACCGGATCCAGGCGCAGCGTCACTGGGGCCAGGGCGGCTACTGCCTCGTCATCCAATTGTGAGTTCGGCAGCACCAGCACGACATCGGCCTGCCAGTCATCATCCTTGCCGATGGCTTCCAGGTGGTCCTGGTTCCTGATCTCGCGCACCTCGCTGCCCAGCAATCGGGGTACGGTGATCAAGGCCCAGCGGGCATGCTGGTCTTCCATGCCATCAACGACCAGGGTCAGACGTGCCTGATGGTCCAGGGGCGGCAGCCCATCACGGGCCGCCAGAGCATCGATCAGAGCCAGGGTGAAGGCGTGCATGTCGCCGGGATAACGGGAGGTGATGAGGTTGCCGTCAATGACCACCGCTTGATCGATGTACGTCCCCATGGCCCCATCCTGCCAGTCCTGGGGACATTCGTTGGGAATGTTGAACAGACCGGTGACCACGCGGTCGTGCAGCAATCCAGCCCGCATCAACAGACGCGGTCCGTGACAGACGGCGGCGATCGGCACTCCCCTGGCCATGAAGGCCCGGCAGATGTCCAGGGCTTGAGGGTGGGATTCCAGATTGCCAGGGCTGTAGCCGCCGGGGATCAACAAAGCGACGTAACGCTGCGGATCGACATCGTCCAGACGCAGGTCGGCGTGCCAGTCGCGACCGCGGCGGTCTGGTTCGCCATCGTTACGCACGAAGACCGTGCCGCCTTCCGGTGAAGCGATCTCTACCTGATACCCAAGGGCCAGCAAGGGGAGGGCGCTATGGTAGAACTCTCCAGCGTTGAAGCCGCGGTCGAGCAGCACCAGGACCCGCGCTTGTTCGGTGGCAGAGGCCCCACGGCTGATCAGAGACAGGAATAATGTCAGTACAAGAGGTATGATAGTCATGATCTGTCCATGGTTGGGGTGCGAGGTGCCTGAGCATGCGTGCGTAACATCAGCTTTGATTGCCGCCGCTCAGGCCAGGCGACGTGTCAGTCTATTTTTACAGGCTCCTGGATGGGGCCGAATTGCGAGGTCGGTTCTTGATCTCTATCAATCATAACGTCTGGTTGGCTGTC